>JACRMT010000012.1 GCA_016214855.1 Nitrospirota bacterium
ACGTCATACGTTGCTCTTGACTGCTTCTCTGTCTCGGTGATACCCTTCTTCATGGTGGTGGCTCCTTCCTTTGTTGTTTGGTCGCAACTTGAAAGGATACACCGCCTTCTATCTATTTACACACTTTTTGATTGTATCTCAGAAATTTATCAACCTTGGCTGCCGTTGTTGGGTGCGACGAAGAACAGACTAAAGATCATCTTATAGCTATTGGTGCTCGTGGCTCGGAGAAAAATGACGGCAAATGGGGGCTGATTTCTCAGCACCCGCTATCGGAAATCCAACGAAATGATGCATAACAAGCCCAATTACTCGACTATTGAAAAGCGGCGCTCCTTTGTCGTTTTTTTCATCTCTATGATAATTTTGGCGTGCATGTGCTCGGCCAATGTGCATGCCGCCAATATTCAAATTTTCAGGACAAATGAATTCGAGATTTCATATCCTACCTCTTGGCAAAAGCTTGAAGTGCGAAACCCTACAATGGCGGTTCTTATCAGCAATGGTACGTCAACTCTCGACATTAATGCGACCAATTTTTCTGGCAACAAAAATGAGTTTATGTCCGATATGAGAAAAAATGGAAAAGAGCAGATACAACTCCAGATGAGAAAACGCTTTCCAGATGCCTCTGTTGTGGAATTACGGGAGACATTTCTGGGCAGCTTTCCAGCCTACACGTATAAGACAAAATATAGCATCAAAAACTATGATAACGATATTTCCATTGCCAATATTCAGATATTTTGTATAAAAGATAGACGGATTTTCCTTGTCACTTTCGAGTCATTTGATAATGATTACGCCGCAAACCATAGCCAGTTTCTTGCCATTATCGGCAGCTTCAACTTCAGATAATTACCGCCGATATCTTCTGCTGTTATGCAAAACTGCTAAGGACACACAGACTTTGAAATCGCCTCCCAGAGCGAATCGGGTGGTATGCTTTTTTCCCACTCATAGCCAGAATCGTATCGTCTTCCCGCACAATCAATATAAAATTCTTGTTTAATAGCATCACATTTAACCCAACCCTTAATAAAATTTTTGTCTGGTCCGGTTTCAAAGCCAAGTGTTTTTTTTGAGCGCGGATAATTAAGAGTTTCAGTGTCAATGTAGCACCCTCTCCCTTTGTTGTTCATAACAAATTGCCAATTCGAAGCTGAAGCTACCGCAGTCGTCACAATTAAGAAACCTATCACTATTGCTGTCTTCATTGATCTACTCCTCCTTTAGAATAAATATATATATGATCATTTCGCGCACAACTTATATTTTTTATCGCAGCGATAACCAATTGGGCAGTCAGTATTAAAATTGCAGCCATTCTGGTCCATATTAGGTCCTATACTGTTAAGACTATGTGCTCGGTAAGTCGGCAATCCATATTTATCAACCTCTTTCATGCACTCACCCTTGGACTTTAGCGGTGCTTTAACGCATTTGTAGCCCAGTCCACAACTGAAATCACTGCTGCACTCTTTACTACTTTGACTATAAACATCCTGCAAATCTCCAGATTTGTAAGAACTGCCTATGCCAGATGGATTAGTGCTATAGTTATATCTATCTAATGCAGGAAGGCCATTGGACTGTCCAAAGCTTGATATCCCCGGTGTGCTGTTCGGCTTCTGGCATCGTAATTTGTATTGCGCTATTGCCTGATACCTTGCCATTATATCCCCATAGAAACCTTGACCAAGACGTATTTTTTGGCTAAACAACTGTTGTTCAAGACTTTCACACTCAGTGTCGTTACCAAGGGCATTCTGTGCATCAGTCGGATTTCCATATTTAGTCAAATCGGCATCTGAATATGCCGCAATAGTAGAATTTTCACTCTGGGCCGGTTGCTGAGCCAAAGGCTGAATACGATTAGAGGTTTGTTTTTTAATAACACCCTCTTTGATTACAGACCCCGCCATCGGCAGATCATCAATTTTGTTTCCCGCATGTAACCAGCTGTTGCTCCAAAGATCGACAATCTCATTTACAAGTAAGTTATAAAATAATTTCATTCTCTCGGTTTCAGTCTTACCCTCAAACTTCATTGCATGCTCAGCAAAATCGCTATTGGTCAGCTTTGAATAATTGGGCTGCTCATCATAGCCATCATAGATCAGAGCTGCTTCCTTAATTATGCGTACTGCATCACATGAATCGTATGTTCTGATTGGCAAATACTTCAAGAAAGGGTAGATCGTAATGCCGGTTAGCATCCGCTCAAGATAATCATTTCTCTTAGGATCTTGCTCCCTTAGAGTTTCGGTAAGATTCTTAAAATAGTCTTCATAACTTAATCTATCATTTTTCGACTGAGCATGAACCGTCTGAATGCTATCGAGCATTTCACCTTCAAGAGGCTTAATGATAGTTCTGAACCCACTTGGCGATATATTAATGGCATCTGTTATGGCTCGTTTGTGTAAAGCCTTTACGCAGTTAGAAGAGGCAGCATAGGAGTTAGACAAGCCGAATAAAAGTAAACATAGTAGTGATATTAGATTAATTACCGCTCTTTTCGTCTCCATCTATCCCCCCCGCTTTATCCTAAGATCAGCGCTCGATAGCTTCTTGACGTTAATATTATCATCTATGAGGTTCATTTTGGAAATGAACCTCATAGAGAAGTTATAAAAATTCGCTTTTTGATTCCTGCCTTTATGGGGCCGTTTAGAGCCACTCAATAAGCATGAGCGGTTGGCGACACCTGAGCCTGCTGGCAATTCAATGAAAACTCCAGGATAGTATTTGAACTCGGGCGGTTCATAGCTGCCAATTTGGCACAGTCACAGTCGCGAGATTCCCGATTGGTTTTTTCTTTATTTCAATTGCGATGAGATTATTCTCATCATGGCCACGCTTGTGTATGACTATGTCGGGAAAAATACGCCGCCTACCACCTTCAAGTCCTTTTCACAGAAGGATTCCACTCCACAAGGGAGTGCAAGCGGACGCGCCGGAATAACGAAGCATAGGACAATACTTCTGCATCTTTCAATAGCTGCCTAAGCGTCGCGGTGATATTCCTGTATCGACTTGATATTGATCTTCTTTTTCTGGAGCTGTTCGATCGCAGTAACGACTGCCTTTGCCCCTGAGACAGTGGTGGTGTAGGGCACACCATACTGGAGCGCACTTCGTCTGATCGACATGGAGTCCATCTTTGCCTGCGCCCCGCTTACCGTGTTTATGACAAAGACGACCTCTTTGTTCTTTATGAGATCAACGATATGAGGCCTGCCTTCGGTCACTTTATTGATCACCTCAACATCGTGCCCCTTTTCGTTAAGGAACTTAGCCGTGCCTTTGGTTGCAACGACCGTGAAACCTGCGGCATAGAGTCTGGTCACAAGGTCACAGATGCCGGGCTTGTCTTTGTCCCTGATGCTGATCACGATCTTGCCGGAAAGCGGGAGCTTGTTGTTGCTCGCTGCCTGGGCCTTTGCGTAAGCCCTGCCAAAGTCATTGTCTATGCCCATAACCTCGCCGGTTGACTTCATCTCCGGCCCGAGTATGGTGTCAACACCGGGGAACTTATCAAAGGGAAATACAGCCTCTTTTACCGCAACATGTTTTATCTGCACCTCGGTTGTTATGCCGAGTTCTTTCAGGGTCTTGCCGGTCATCACCTTTGCTGCGAGCTTTGCAAGCGGAACGCCGGTTGCCTTTGAGACGAACGGCACGGTCCTTGAACCGCGAGGATTCACTTCAAGGATATAGATCTCATCCTTTTTCACGGCGAACTGCACATTCATAAGGCCGATGACGCCAAGGTCAAGTGCAAGCTCTTTTGATTGTCTCTTTATCTCATCGATGATCTCTTTGCTCAGGGAATAAGGCGGCAATGAGCAGGCAGAGTCTCCTGAGTGGATGCCTGCTTCTTCAATATGCTCCATGACGCCGCCGATGATGACGTCCTTGCCGTCAGAGAGCGCGTCAACATCAACTTCTATGGCATCGTCGAGATATTTATCAACAAGGATCGGGTGCTCAGGCGATGCCTTGACCGTGCGCGCCATATAGTTCCTGATAGAGTCTTCGTCATACACGATCTCCATGGCCCTGCCGCCCAGAACATAGGACGGCCTCACCATGACCGGGTACCCTATGATATTTGCAGCAGCCACTGCCTCTTCGACCGACATGACCGTGTCGCTCTCCGGCTGTTTCAGGTTCAGCTTGTGCAGGAGCGTCTTAAAGCGCTTTCTATCTTCAGCCCTGTCGATCGCATCCGGAGATGTGCCTAATATCTTTATACCCTCTCTTTCAAGGGGCACGGCAAGCTTGAGCGGCGTCTGGCCTCCGAACTGTACGATCACGCCGATCGGTTTTTCCGCATCAATGATATTGAGCACGTCCTCGATCGTAAGCGGCTCAAAATAAAGCCTGTCTGCGGTGTCATAGTCTGTGCTGACAGTCTCAGGATTACAGTTCACCATGATCGTTTCGTATCCGAGCTCCCTGAGCGCGTACACGGCATGCACGCAGCAATAGTCAAATTCTATTCCCTGTCCGATCCTGTTCGGGCCGGAACCGAGGATAACGATCTTCTGTTTGTCTGTAGGCGCGGCCTCTGAATCAAAAAAGCTTGCAGGCTTGCCAGTCTGCAGGCTATCCAGCCTGTAAAACGGTCGTTCATAGGTTGAATACAGATACGGCGTATATGCGGCAAATTCTGCAGCGCAGGTGTCGACCATTTTATACACAGGCCTAATGTTATTATCTCTTCTGAAGTTCCTGATCTCAGCCTCCTGCAGTCCGAGGAGCTGCCCCAGTCTTCTATCAGAAAAACCATACTCCTTCGCCTGCCGCACAAGGTCTGCCTTTGCTGATAGCTGACCGCTGATAGCTGACCGCTTTATCTCTTCTTCCATCTCAATGATCTCTCTCAGATTGTTCAGGAACCAGGGGTCGATCATCGAATGCTCGTAGATCTCCTGAACGGTCATGCCTGTGCGCAGGGCCTGTGCAACATACCACATGCGCTCGGCGCTCGGGATCTTCAGTTTTTTCTTGATCTTCTCGAAATCCCCGGCAACTTCTTCAAGGCCGTAGCTGCCGTTTTCGAGGCTCCGCAGGGCCTTCTGGAGGGACTCCTTAAAAGTCCTGCCTATGGACATCGCCTCTCCGACTGACTTCATCTGCGTGGTCAGCAGCGGATCAGCCTCGGGGAACTTTTCAAAGGCAAACCGTGGGAACTTTGTGACCACATAGTCAATGGTCGGTTCAAAGGATGCAGGGGTTTCGCGTGTGATATCGTTCCTGATCTCATCAAGCGTGAGCCCAACTGCCAACTTTGCCGCTATCTTGGCAATCGGGAAGCCGGTTGCCTTGGACGCAAGCGCAGAACTGCGTGAGACCCGGGGATTCATTTCTATGATGATCATGCGGCCTGTCTCCGGATTGAGCGCAAACTGGATATTCGAGCCGCCGGTGTCAACACCGATCTCGCGGATGATCGCGATCGAGGCGTCACGCATGCGCTGATACTCCTTGTCCGTTAGCGTCTGGGCTGGGGCCACGGTTATCGAATCGCCGGTATGCACACCCATGGGATCAAAGTTCTCGATCGAGCAGATGATGACCACATTGTCCTTTGTGTCGCGCATCACCTCGAGTTCGTATTCTTTCCATCCGAGGCACGATTCTTCAACCAATATCTGACTCACCGGGCTGAGCTTAAGCCCTTTGTCGAGCAGCTCTGCATACTCCTCGATGTTGTACGCAATGCCTCCGCCTGTGCCGCCGAGCGTAAAGGCAGGACGCATGATCGCAGGGAATCCGATCTGGTCGATCGCATCGAGTCCTTGCTTCAGTGTCGAGACGGTCGAACTCTTCGGAAGGTCAAGGCCGATCTTGAGCATGGCCTGTTTGAACAGCTCTCTGTCTTCAGCCTTTTTGATCGCATGAAGTTTTGCGCCGATAAGTTCTACCTTATATTTATCAAGAATGCCGCCTTCTGCAAGTTTTACTGCAAGGTTGAGCGCGGTCTGGCCGCCCATGGTCGGAAGAATGGCATCAGGCCGTTCTTTTTCGATGATCATTTCGAGGACCTCGACGGTCAGCGGCTCGATATAGGTAACATCAGCGGTCTCAGGGTCTGTCATGATCGTGGCAGGATTGGAGTTGACGAGAACCACCTGATATCCTTCGTCACGCAGGGCCTTGCATGCCTGGGTGCCGGAATAGTCAAACTCGCATGCCTGGCCGATCACGATCGGCCCTGAACCGATGAGCAGTATCTTCCTGATGTCTTCTCTCTTGGGCACAATTACCTCTCAGATACTAATAAGTTCATAGGTAAGCTGACACAGTTCAAAAATCTCCCCTCACCCCTCTTTACCAAAGAGGGGCATGATACCTCCCTTTGACAAAGGGAGGATAGGAGGGATTTTCCAGTCGATGTCTTCATGCTTTTGAACTCCTTAGCATATACATTAGATTTTCAGAAATTCCTTTATCTCGTCATACACAGAGATCACGTCCTGCATGCTGCGCTCTGCAAATATTGTTCTGTCTGTTCCGTCAGCACGTTTGAGCTTGAGCGAGTAGAAGACCGTTTCTTCGCCGAACCCGGGTATCGCCGCATTGTGCTGCGCCGAGATCTTCTGAACAAATTCCACACCGTCACGGTTAATAACCTCTGTCTTCTGCGTATCTATCCAGAGGCTCGAAATATCTGCAGTCGGGATCGTCTCCAGGACCTTTTTTCGAATGCCGTACCGCGTTATTTTGGCCTTTGCTTCTTCCCTGTCTATCACGGTCTCAAGGAACTGCTCCCTGAAGACATATTTTCTGAAGAGCGGGAAGGTCCCGATAAACAGAACCATGGCGATCGCGTAAAACAGTATCTCCTTTCCAAAACTCATCACCAGAAAAAAATAGGCTATACCTGCAAGCGTAAAAGATGCGAGCCAGGACGAAAACTCCCTATTGTATACGCCGCTATGCAGCACGCTGCCCTGGCCGGCAATAAAGTTTGCTGTCCTGAAGACAAGCCTTGCTTCGTCCTTTGACAGGCTGTATGGTAACGCCGCAGTCACCGGTGGTAGCCCCTCCTTACCAAGGAGGGGTTGGGGAGGTTTTGGCAGATATTCCAATACCCCACCTAACCTCCCCTTGCAAAGGGGAGGACTTTATTAATCTGTAACAGGGTGTATGTGCCGGTCTGTTTCTCAATCAAGCCGCACCTTTTTCTATCATCTGCCTGAACTGCGTGAATATATGCGTCGAGTCATTGGGGCCGGGCCCAGCCTCCGGGTGGTGCTGGACAGAAAAGACCGGGAGTTCAACATGACGCATGCCCTCCTCAGACCCGTCGAACAGATTCCGGTGCGTCAATTCGACCTTGCCCTTGAGGCTGCTGATGTCAACGCAGTAGTTATGGTTCTGCGAGGTTATTTCGACCTTCCCTGTTGCAAGGTCCTTGACCGGATGGTTGCCGCCGTGATGGCCGAATTTTAATTTATAGGTCCTGCCGCCCAGGGCAAGGCCGAGGATCTGGTGGCCGAGGCAGATGCCGAAGACCGGCAGTTTTCCGATGAGCTTCCGGGCGTTTTCAATGCCGTATGTTATACGCTCGGGATCGCCCGGACCGTTGCTCAGAAGCACTGCATCAGGCTTCATTTCGAACACAGCTTCAGCCGGTGTCTGGGCAGGCACAACCGTAATATTGAACCCTGCATCAGCAAGATTCCTCAGAATGTTCATCTTTATGCCGAAGTCGTAAACGACCATTTTTTTCTGCTGTGCGAGACTGCTGCTGACTGCTGACTGCTGATTGCTGACCGCTGAACATGCCCATTTCCAGCAGCCTTCTTTCCAGTCATAGATCTTTTTTGTGGAGACCTCTTTCACATAGTCAAAGGCAGAGATGCCGGGATGGGCCTTAACCTTCTCCAGAAGCGCAAGCGGGTCTGCGCTGTCTGTAGAGATAATGCCCATCTGGGCCCCATGGTTCCGCAAATGACGCGTGAGCGCCCTGGTGTCAATGGCCTGTATGCCGACGATATTGGATCTTTTCATGTATTCGGTCAGACTTGATGATGACCGCCAGTTCGAGGGGTACTCGCAGGCCTCTTTTACGATAAAGCCTTCTGCCTTGATGCCTCCAACAGATTCGATATCCTCTTCATTGACTCCATAGTTGCCCATCTGCGTATAGGTCATGGTGACGATCTGTCCCTTGTATGAAGGATCAGTCAGGATCTCCTGATACCCGGTCATTGAGGTATTGAAGACCACCTCGCCGATCGTCTCACCTTCTGCGCCAAAGCTTTTCCCTTCGAAGACTGTGCCGTCCGCAAGGACGAGCAGCGTTTTCACTCCCATCGGTATATCCTTCCCTTTGCAATGGTGACGGCGGGCTGTGCCTTCAGGGTCCACCCTTCAAAGGGCGTATTCCTGCCCTTTGACCTGAAGTCCGCTCCACTGACTGTATATTCTTTGTTCGTGTCGATGATCACAATATCTGCGTCTGCCCCGGCTCTGATCGCACCCTTTTTATCCGCTATGCCGAGGATCCTTGCCGGAGCAGCGCTCATCTTTTCGACAAGCTGGCTGAGCGTAAGTATCCTGTCATCCACAAGCCTCATGCTCAGGCCGAGCGAGGTCTCGAGACCGGAAATACCTGAAGGTGCGTTGTCAAATTCTCCGGACTTCTCATCTTTATGGTGCGGAGCATGATCTGTTGCTATGGCATCTATCGTCCCGTCCTGCAGGCCGTCTCTGATCGCGTCCACGTCTTTCTTCCTGCGCAGGGGAGGGTTCACCTTTGCATTTCCGTTATACCCGACGACAGCCTCTTCTGTGATCGAGAAGTAATGGGGGCAGGTCTCTGCTGTGATCTCGGCAACACCCCGCTTCTTTGCCGTTCTGAGAAGTTCGACCGAGCCTGCTGTTGAGACATGGGCAATATGGAGCCTGCCGCCGGTGAGTTCGGCAAGAGCAATGTCCCGGCTGATCATGACCTCTTCTGCCTGGGCAGGGATGCCTTTCAGTCCGAGGGTAATCGAAAGGAGCCCTTCATTCATCACGCCGCCCGCTGCCAGGGACATATCTTCAGCATGGGATATGATGAGGGCCTTTCTGATCCTCGAATACTCGAGGGCCCTTCGCATGAGAAGGCTGTCCATTACCGGCCGCCCGTCATCAGAGAAGGCTACGCAGCCGGCATCGTACATCATGCCAAGTTCTGCCAGTTCCTCACCCTTCTGGCCCTTGGTGATGGCGCCGATCGGGAATATGGTGCAGGAGCCCTCCTGTATCGCCTTTCTGAGGATAAACTCGGTAATACCAGGGTTATCATTCACCGGGTTCGTGTTCGGCATGCAGCAGACCGACGTGATACCTCCCCTGACAGCCGCTTCAGTGCCGGTCTTTATGGTCTCTTTATATTCGAACCCCGGCTCCCTCAGATGCACATGCATGTCAACAAGGCCGGGCATAACGATCATGCCGGATGCATCGATGATCTCCTGTTCAGGGTTCTGGGTTCGAGGTTCTGAACTGTTCGCTTGCCCTTTGCCTCTTGCCTTTAGCCGCTGCAGTTCCTTTATCTTCCCGTCTTCAATGAGGATGTCGCAGATCTCATCTATCTTCCGGGTCGGGTCAATGAGATGTCCGTTCTTTATGAATATCTTCATGCCTTTACTCCTGAGACAAGATAAAGCACTGCCATGCGTACAGCAATGCCGTTGGTCACCTGGTCCAGGATCACGGAACGGCTACTGTCAGCAACCTCTGATGCTATTTCGATGCCGCGGTTCATGGGGCCGGGATGCATGATGATCACATCGTCTTTTGCCCGGGAAACCCTTGCAGCGGTCAGCCCCCAGTTCCTGAAATATTCGTGGGTAGAAGGGAAGAAGCCCCTGCCCTGCCGCTCAAGCTGGATCCTGAGCATCATGATCACATCAGCGCCCTCAAGTCCTGCATTCATATCAAAGTACACGCGCACGCCGAGGTCTTTCAAATAGTCAGGCACAAGCGTCGGAGGACCGATGAGCCGTACCTTTGCGCCCATCTTGATAAGGGCGTAGATATTTGATTTGGCGACCCTGCTGTGGAGGATGTCTCCCACGATGGCGACTTCAAGACCCTGTATTCTGCCCTTCTTCTCTTTCATGGTGAAGAGATCGAGCAGGGCCTGCGTCGGATGCTCATTAGTGCCGTCACCCGCGTTGACCACAGAGGCATCGATATTCCTTGCAAGAAAATGCGGTGTGCCCGAACAGTTATGTCTGATCACGACAATATCCGCGCCAAGCGCCAAAACGGTCTTTGCCGTATCGAGCAGGGTTTCTCCCTTCACAACGCTGCTCGTTGAAGTCGCTATATTGATAACATCGGTGCTGAGCCTTTTTGCCGCAACCTCAAAGGATGTGCGCGTCCGCGTGGAAGGTTCATAAAAAAGATTCACCGTGGTCTTGCCCCTGAGTGCAGGCACCTTCTTGATGTCCCTGCCTAACACATCCTTGAACCCTGCTGCTGTCTCAAGGATAAGTTCGATCTCCTCAGGGCTGATATCCTTGATGCTGATAAGGTCCTTGGAGCTGAGGCTCATTCGAGCACCACCCTGTCTTCCTCTCCGTCCTCGAGCAACTCGACCTTTACGGTCTCATTCATCGAGGTCGGGATATTTTTGCCCACATAATCAGCCTTGATCGGCAGTTCCCTGTGCCCTCTGTCCACCAGCACGGCAAGCTGTATCGCTGCAGGCCTTCCGAGGTCCATGACCGCGTCCATGGCAGCGCGGATCGATCTGCCGGTAAAGAGTACATCGTCCACAAGAACAACTTTCTTGTTATTGATCTCACAGGGGACCTGGGTCCTGCGGACCACAGGCTGGTCCTTCCGGACATTCAGGTCATCGCGGTACAGAGATATGTCAAGGGTGCCGACCGGGAGGTCGCTCCCTTCAATTTCCCTGAGCTTTGCACTCAACCGATGCGCTATGTGCACGCCGCCGCGCTGGATGCCGACAAGGCAGATGGTCTTGATGCCCTTATTCCTTTCTATGATCTCATGGGCCATCCGCGTTACAGCGCGTTCCATATCTTTTTTGTCCAGGAGCTCTTTAGACATGGGAAATACCGTAATGGGTAATGGGTGATGAGTAATGGAAAAGGCAGTGATGAGTTATGAGTAATGCGTGATGAGTTGAGGAAAAAAAGGGAATACGTGCCTGTGGATTTTTCGAGGCGGAAGAGAAGGGTTCTTTGTTGCGAATGCAGCTCACGCTGACTCCTTTGCTTTTAGCCTCACAGGGCTATTCTTAAAGCGTAGCTATTAAACCACAGCTGATAAAACGATGTCAATTACTACAGCATGATCGTGCGCACGGAAAATGCTGCTAATTCAGCCCGAGCTGACCGCCTCACTATCCGTAATGTCCGGCTGACCTGACCGAGCAGTAACACCCTGCTTTATGCTGCCGGCGCTGCAGCTTCTGCCTGTTTCGCCTTCTTTGCAGCGGCTGCTGCGAATACTTCCTGCGCATTGAACGTGCCGTCTATTGCCTGTGTCGGACACTTTGCCGTGCAGATGCCGCAGCCGATGCACTTTACCTGATCGATCGAATGTTTCTTCTTCAATTCTCCGGCAGGGGCATCCACAGGGCACACCTTTGTACAGATCTGGCAGCCGATGCATTTGTCGGTAATAAATGCCTTTGGACGCACAGGCAGAAGATCAACAATAGCCTTGGTCGGGCACTTGGGTACGCAGAGGCCGCAGACCTTGCACTTATTGATATCGATGCGCGAGAAATTATTTTGTATGGACGGAGCGTCGAACGGACAGACCTTTACGCAGGCGCCGCAGGCAATACAGCCAAGGTCGCAGTTCTTTCTTGTCTCTCCGCCTTTGTCCCTTGAGTGGCAGGCAACAAGCACCATCCTGGATGCAGGAAGGACCTCGATGACCTTTTTGGGGCACGCCTGCTCGCATTTTCTGCAGCCGGTGCATTTTGTGATGTCAACGACCGGAAGACCTTCATTGCCCATATGCAGCGCATCAAAAGGACATACCCTCGTGCAGGTGCCGTATCCGAGACAGCCATTGGCGCAGGATTTGTCTCCGCCCCCCGCAAGCACTGCTGCCCTGCAGTCAATAACACCCTCGTAGATAAACTTCCTTCTTGATCTGCTGGTCGAGCCCTGGCACATGATGCGCGCAAATATCGGCTCCCTTAAATCTGCCTTCTTCCCGGTAATCAGCGCGACCGCCTCAGCGCCTTTAGCACCGGCAGGGGTACAAAGATTCGGTGCGACATCCGCGTTTTTGACCACAGCCTCGGCATACTGCTCGCATCCTGCATAGCCGCAGGCTCCGCAATGAGCATGGGCAAGCACGTCCAAAACTTTCTCTACCCGCGGATCGACCTGCACAGCAAATCTCTTCGCGGCAATGGCAAGGCCAGCGCCAAAGACCGTCCCGAGACCTGCCAGGAAGACGAGCGTCCATTTAACGAGCGGTATAATATCGACCGTCTCTTTTGCCTCGATCCCACCGCCGACACCGGCAAAGGCAACAGCAGCAAAAAGCAGAATCAGGAAGATGGCTGTCAGGCCAATCTTCTTGTTATTAAATCCTGTAGACATAATTATTGGCTCCTTCTTTTCCATTGTATCTTGCAGCACTCATTACTCATCACTCTTAACACATCACGGTCTCTTACAGTGTAATGAGACCTGAAAATCCGGTGAATGCAAGGGCTATCAGGCTGGTTACCACGAATGCCATAGGAAGCCCTTTGAATGCTACAGGAACATCCGCAAGCTCGAGTTTCTCACGGATGCTTGCCATAATTACCAGGGCCAATCCGAATCCCAGGCCTGAACCAAGGCCAAAGGCAAGGCTCTGAATAAAGGTATATTTTTCACCCGCGTTTATCAGAGGGACAGCAAGGATGATACAGTTTGTAGAGATCAGGGCAAGATAAATACCGAGCTTGTAGTAAAGACCGGGAGATACCTTTCTCATGATCGTATCCGATGCCTGGACCAATCCGGCGATAATGCCGATAAAAACAATAATCTCCAGGTATGAGATTTCAAGAGGGACCATCACCTTGGTGTACACAACCCAACTGAGTGCTGCACTGATCATCATAACCGCAGTAAAGGTGATGCTCATGCCGACCGCTGTCTCCATCTTCTTCGATACGCCAAAGAAGATGCAGAGGCCGAGGAACCGCGTAAAGACGAAGTTATTAATGAGCGATGCAGAGACGATAAGCTCAAAATATTTAATGAAGTCGCTTTCCATTGTTATCTCCTTCTAATGCGAAACCGCGCCCTTCTTCATATACCGGATATCGATCCAGTTGAAGAGGGCCATGAGTATCCCGACCGCAAGGAACCCGCCTGCAGGCAGGACCATGATCAGGACAGGCTTTGTGTTGATAAAGGTAAAAACATGCTGGGTCGAGAGGCCCGTCGGAACGGTCAGCGTTCCCTTGCCGACCAGTTCCCTGAAGAAACTGATCACCGTAAGCGCGAACAAAAATCCGACACCCATGCCGAGCCCGTCAACCATGGACGGGACAATGCTGTTTTTTGACGCGAACATCTCTGCTCTTGCCAGGATCGACGCAAAAGCAACGATCAGCGCAATGTACAGACCCACCTTGGCATAAACATCCGGGACAAAAGCTGCCATAAGCATCTGGGTTATGGTGACCCAGCCGGAAATGACCAGCATGAAGATCGGCAGCCTTACTTTGGGCTCTATGATCTTTCTCATCAGGGAGATGGTTATATTCACCATGGTCTGGACAAACAGCACTGCCAGTCCCATAAATATCCCGTTCTTCAGATTGTTCGTAACAGCGATCGAAGGGCAGAGGCTCAGTGCGAGCTTGAAGATCGTATTCTCTTTAATGATCCCGTTAAGGAACAGGTCCTTGAGATTAATTGTGCTTGTGCTCGACATCTTTATTGCCTCCTTCCTTGATCGTCTTGATGAGAAATGCTACACCGTTTTTGACAGCGTCCTCAGAGACCGCACGGGTTGAGATCGTAGCACCTGAGATGGCCTGAATATATTCCGTTGTTTCGGTCTTCAGGACTTTCAGGTGATCAATGTCCTTGCCCGCGAACTGGTTCTTGAAGGAATCGGTCTCGATCTCATCTCCGAGTCCCGGCGTCTCACCATGACCGAGTATATTGATCTTCTGCACCTTGAAATCTTTGTCCACAGCAATGAACGTATTGATATAGCTTGAATACCCTTTACCAAAGGATTGGATCACATATCCCGCGATTTCGCCGTCTTTTTGGGCCTCGAAGTATTTGGCGTGCTTGTCATGGATCGTCCAGTCTCCCAGTTTCCTGAAATCAGCGCCGGGGATCAGGAGCTTCAATGCGTCCTGCTCAGCCTTTTCGTTGTTTCTGAATACTTTCGGCGATGCATTCGCATACACAAAGGCGAGAATGAACCCGCCGATGAGATACACGACAACGAGGTTTAAGGTTATCTTGAAAATGTCCTTGCCGGTCATTACTTGCTCTCCTTTGCCTTTTCCTGCTTCACCGCACCGAAGACCTTTGCCTGGAAGCTGCGGTCGATCAGGGGAGCAAAGCAGTTCATGATAAGTATCGCGAACATGACGCCTTCGGGAAACCCGCCTTTCAGCCGGATCAGCATGGTCAGAAAGCCACAGCCGATACCGAAGAGGATCTGTCCATTACGGACAGACGGCGAAGTGACATAGTCTGTTGCCATGAACCAGGCGCCCAGCATCAGGCCGCCGCTCAAAAGGTGAATGACAGGATCGCCGGCCATCAGGATCATCTTGCCGGTCGCAGGGTCCTTGCCGCCAAATACATATGCCATCACCGCAACCGTACCGAGAAATGACACAGGGATATGCCAGGTTATATATTTCTTGTACAGGAGGAAAAGGCCACCGATCAGGATGGCAATGGCCGAGACCTCGCCGATCGAGCCTGCCCTGTTGCCGGTCAGGAGATGCATATACAGGTTCATCTTATCGCCGAACACCTCTATCAGTTTGGCTATGCCTTCTTCCTTTAATATGCCGAGCGGGGTCGCTGTTGTCTTTGCGTCCATGGCAAGAAATGCGACAGCCGGCTCGTTCCAGATGGTCATTGCCTTTGGCCAGGATATGAGCGCAAACGCCCTTCCTATCAGCGCAGGGTTAAAGACGTTGAAACCAAGACCGCCGAAAAGCTGCTTGGTTATGACGATTGCCACAAATGATGCGATGACCGGAACATGGACCGTGAATGGCGAGAACGACCAGAGAGATGCCGGCATGTTCATGCCGAGAAGCAGGCCGGTAAGAAAGGCGCTGCCGTCGCCCACAACCGTCTTCTTGCCGACCATCTTCATGTACCACTGCTCAGAGACCATACAGCTGATGACGCAGAGCGCTGTAACGAAGAGCCCCTTGAGGCCGAAAAAATAGATGCCTGCAAGCATGGCAGGCATAAGCGCTATGCTCACGGTCCACATGATGCGGCTTGTGGTCTCGTCGCTTCTGACATGGGGACTTACCGATACGATCAATTGTTCTTTTTTTGTTGCCTCCATCTATATCTCCTTACGGCTTTACCATAGATTTCGCTAATCTTACGAGCTGAACGATCGGCCTCTTTGAAGGGCAGACATACGCACAGGAGCCGCATTCAAAACAGTCGAACAAATTATATGTCTTTGCCTCTTCATAAAACCCTTTTTCCGAGAGCACGCTCAGCATCGACGGCATCAGCCCCATGGGACAGATGTCAATGCATCTGCCGCACCGGATGCAGGGGCCGTACTCCGCCGTATGCGTAACAATCTCTTCCGGCAGTACAAGGATGCCGGATGTGCCTTTTGTTACAGCCACGTCAAGAGAAGAAAGGGCAAAGCCCATCATCGGGCCGCCTGAAATGACCTTTGCAACGCCATCCCTGAACCCGCCGCATTCTTCCACCAGATCGCCGACCTTGGAACCGATCCTGGCCATGAGGTTCTTCGGCTGCTTTATGCCTTCACCGGTCACGGTCACGACCCTTTCGATCAGGGGCTTGCCATACCGCGCAGCTTCATAAATTGCAAGCGCTGTGCCCACATTCTGGACTACAACACCGACATCCATGGGCAGAGC
The DNA here is from genome assembly GCA_016214855.1 of Nitrospirota bacterium. Classification (NCBI taxonomy): domain Bacteria; kingdom Pseudomonadati; phylum Nitrospirota; species Nitrospirota bacterium. The sequence continues at coordinate 16,121 of JACRMT010000012.1, forward strand.
CCTTGGCGGAACTTCGCGGCCAAGCGCTGCCTTGATAAGCATCTTTTCTGCGCCCTGGGGATATTTCACCTCACAGGTAATAATGCTGATCCCTGATTCACCTGCGGCAGCTTCCTTCATCTTTGCTATGGCATCAGGTTTGTTATCCTCTATGCCGACATAGCCTTTCTGTACACCGCGGATCTTCATCGTGATCTTAAGACCTTCGATTATCTCTTTCGGCTTCTCGAGCATAAGCCGGTAGTCTGCCGTAAGGTAAGGCTCGCACTCTGCGCCGTTCAGCAGGATCGCATCGATCGTCTTTTCCTTGGGTGGGGACAGTTTCACCACGGTCGGGAATGCTGCTCCGCCCATGCCGACAATGCCTGCTGCCTTGACCTTTTCTTTGAGCTCATCAGGAGACAGGCTCATATAATCAGGATTATCTTTGAGCGCTGTCCATTCTTCTTTGCCGTCATTCTCTATGACAATAGAATTGATCATCCTTCCCATGGCATTCGGGAATTCGCCGACCGCCACCACCTTGCCGGAAACAGAGGCATGAACAGGCGATGAGACAAAGGCTGAAGCTTCTCCCACAACCTCTCCCTTCTTCACTTCCTGGCCGATCGATACGACAGCGTTGCAGGGTGCGCCGATATGCTGACTGAGAGGAATAACCACGATCTTGGGGGCTTTTGCATCAATAATAGGTGAGTTGGCCGCTAATTCTTTTTTGTCGGGCGGATGTATCCCGCCTTTAAACGTTGCTGTGCCCATTATGAAGATTTCCTCCTTGGGATTTTGGGAGAACAAAAAACACTATTTGATACCATGAGAAAGAGTGATCTGTCAAGCTGCCGCTTATTTTTTTATAACAATAACTTATGGATCGAGAGATATTTATTTATCACTTTCGACAGCGACTGCTGTATCGCCCTCGATGTCAGGCTGAACCGAAAGCATTCCTTAATCATGGCTCAATAATCTTGATATCTTCCTGTTGTTTCAGCCTCACAAAATCTGCTGCATTCAATGTCAATAAAGTAGCAGCTTTTGATTTTACAGCAGCAAAGAATATAAGGGCATCATAGACAATTCCACCTGAAAAACCCCTTTCTTTTAACCGCAGGATAGTTTCAGTATAATCTGCTGCATCCATGGATATGACTGTTGCCGTCTTTTCTATATTTTCATGAATAAGCCGCCATGCCATATCCGGAGATATCCGGGGGCTCACAGGCAGAGTCGTCAAGACAGCGTAGAGTTCTGCGAGGGTATGAGAGGAGATAGCCATAATCACCTCACCGGTTTTAGCCCGCTTCAGCCACGAAACAGCCCTCTCATGCACTGGATGCGCCTTGACAAGAGCAGCAACCAGAACACTGGTGTCAAACAGGATTGTCATCAGATTAAGCCTGATGAGAATTTCTGCAAGCGTTTCTCCCGTTGAGCGAGAATACCGGAGGAGATATCCCCGATTGCCTTTCCTGCAAAGACCAGCACCCCGTCTTCATCCTGCAGTGGAGATACCTGGTCGGCCTGTTTTAGCACGATCTCCCTGTCATGCTCGTCGATTTCAATTTCAGTGCCGGGCTGAAAACCAAATCTGTCCCTCAATTCCTTTGGCACCACCACTCTGCCGAACCTGTCAATAGTTGTTCTCATGACTATTCTCCCTTTATTGGCATTCTAACATGCCAAATGGCAATTTACAATGCCATAACATTAAGGAAAGGTGAATTTTTGCGGATTAACACCACGGGAGATAAAGAGAATCCTCGATATTGCACGGCTGATACACGAACAGCGGGACGAGTAGGTGATTCTTTGATGCAGGATGCTGATACGAAGACTTTGAACCGCTGCCTGGACCTGGGAAAAGCGTTGAATTGATCAATACCGCTCTTTGACAACCCTCTCTGAGATAACAGCCTCAATCTGCCCTGTATTGAGAAGCTCTAATACCTTGCCTGAATCGCTATCAGGAAACTCAAAGGCATAAATGAAGATGTTGGATCGAGAAAGACCCTATCTAAAGCGTCTTCTGCTTTTTCAATTGTGATAGCTGATGCTCTCACAATAAACACCTCCTTCTTTAAAATATTACCACTTTTGAGAAATTCAACACCTCTTTTTCTTTTTCACAACTACATGCTTGTTAGCTATTTTCTTCACACCACTGTCGGGCATTCTGGAACATCCTGAGCCACGGTGATGCCGTTAATTCCCTTTTCCATTCCTCAGGCATATATGCCCACTGCCATTTCAGGAAGACACGCTCAGGATGCGGCATGATCGCAAGATGCCTTCCGTCCGGAGAACAGAGCGCTGCAATACCTTCCGGCGAGCCGTTGGGATTGAATGGGTAGACCTCGGTGGGATTACCGCTGTCGTCTGCATAGCGCGCAGGAGCAAGGCCTTCGCGAAGGACTCTCTCCTTTATTGAACTGTCCGGGAAATAGGCATGACCTTCGCCATGAGCAACCCAGATACCGAGCACGGAGTTCTCCATGCCCTTCAGCATGATCGACGGACTTTCGAGGATCTTTAAGGATGAGAATCGAGACTCGAATCTGCCGGATGTATTATGGATAAATCGCGGCTGGTCCCTGTTATCGATACCCTGCCATGGCACCCAGCCGAGCAGGGCAGAAAGCTGGCATCCATTGCATACGCCGAGGCTGAAGGTGTCCGGCCTGTTATAAAAGGTCTGGAACTGCTGCCAGATATCCTTATTGAACCGTATGACTCCTGCCCAGCCCTTGGCAGAATCAAGCACGTCCGCATAACTGAACCCGCCGACAAAGACTATGCCTCTGAAATGCTCAAGCCTCACCTTCTGCTCAAGGAGATCGGTCATGGTCACATCCCAGGTCTCGAACCCTGCCCGGAAAAAGGCTGCGGTCATCTCCCTGTCGCCGTTGCTGCCCTCCTCACGGATGATCGCGACCCTGGGCTTATTGCCCCTTTCGAGGATCTCTGCGTGCGTGTCTTCAGGGACAAAGGAAAGCCGGAATGTCTGGCCCTTTCTGTTATAAATGGCCTTCTTTTCTTCCTTTGCAGATGCAGGGTTTCTCTGAAGCCTGTCAAGCTGATGGCTCGTCTCTTCCCAGACCCCCCTGAGGATCTTCATATCCTCCTTCAGCACCTGTTCGTTGTTGACAGAAACAGTGATCGTCTTCTTCCTGGTGGTCCTGCCGATGCATTGATAGGGCAGCCCTTCTCCCTCCAGGATCTTTCTGATCTTTCTTTCATGTTTCTGCTGATATTCGATCACCATGCCGAGTTCTTCAGCAAATAAAAGGTTAATTGTTCCAACATCCGGTCGCTGACTGCTTATATTTATCTCTATCCCGCAATTGCCGGCAAAGGCCATTTCAAGAAGCGTGGTGACGAGACCGCCGTCGCTCCGGTCATGGCCCGACAGGATCAATCCTTCATCGATACATTTCTGGATCGCATGAAAGCCGTTCCTGAGCAGAGCCGTATCATCAACATCAGGCGACTCATTGCCAACCTGGCCATAGCATTGCGCAAGGGCTGATCCGCCGGTCCTGGCCCTGCCATTGCTGATATCAACAAAGATAAGCCTGCTTTTGCCCGGCTGCTTTATATCCGGGGTTATGACCTTATTAATATCCGGACAGGTCGCATACGCAGAGATGACCAGTGTTCCCGGTGACTTCACGATCTCGGTCGTGCCGTCAGCATTCGTGACCTTTGCTGCCATGGAAAGGCTGTCCTTGCCGCCGTCGATCGCAATGCCGAGGCTGATCATGATGTCCCGCATCGCAATGGCAGCGTCATAAAGATCAGCACCCTCACCCGGAAGTTTGGGAGCCCACATCCAGTTGCCTGAGCATTTGATGTCCTCAAGAGCACTTATCTTTGCCCAGATGATATTCGTGACCGCCTCTGCCACAGACATCCTTGCCATTGCAGCCGGATCGATAAGGCCTTTTAACGGCTGCTCGCCGATCGAGATGACAGCACCGGTTGTTCCGAAATGGCTCTGTGCTATGACAGCCACATCAGAGACCGTAAGCTGGAGCGGCCCGACGCACTGTTGTTGCGCAATCAGGCCGGTAACTGAACGGTCTACCTTGCTTGCGAGGAATCTTTTTGAACCAACAGAAATAAGCCTCAGCACGCGGTCAAGGGCGTCCCTTACCGTAAGCCCTTCCGGAAGGACAAGAGGGCTTCTTTGACGTTTTATCCGGTCGAGAACAAACGTCTTTTGCGGCATACTGCCGAGGATCTTTTCGAGGTGCAGGTTAACCGGTGTGCTGCCGTCTGTCTCGTCATGCAGCACAATGTATCCATCGCCCGAGATCTCTCCGATAAATGCACAGGGGACCTTCTCTCTTCTGCAGAGACTCAAAAACTCCTCTGACCTTTCAGGGCTGATAAGCAGGGCATTCTGCTCCTGATACTCTGCGCCCCATATTTCGAGCACGGAAAGCGTAGCATCTCCGAGCTGAATCTTTCTGATTTCTATCTTTGCACCTGCAGGATAGATAATCTCCTTCACCACATTGCAATTGCCGCCTGCTCCCTGGTCATGGATGGACACGATCGGGTTTCGGTCGCCAAGCTCGACACATGCCCGGATCACCCGGTTCATCTTCTGCTCCATCTCTGCATCGCCGCGCTGCACAGCATTGAAATCAAGCTCAGCAACATTCTGTCCCTGAATCATGCTTGACGCTGCGCCGCCGCCCATGCCGATGCGATATGCAGGACCACCTACCTTCGTAACGAGCATGCCCTTTGCCGGTTCGTTCTTTTCCGAATGGCTCGCATCCATCTGACCAACTCCGGCAGTGAACATGATCGGCTTAAGCCATTCTCTCCGCTCATGGTCAGGCAGCCGCAGGCCAAGTGAACGGGTAAACCCCTGGATCATCGGCTCGCCGAACTTGTTGCCGTAATCCGATGCGCCGTCGCTCGCCTGGATCTCGATGGTCAGGGGGCTTGCAAGGTTTGCAGGATAGGCAAAGGAACTGTCTTCCCACGGCAGTTCATACCCGGGGATCTGCAGATTTCCGACACAATAAGCAGCAGTGCCAGCAATAACAAGCGAGCCTGTTCCCGTTGCCTGCACATCCCTGATCCTGCCTCCTGTCCCTGTTTCCGCACCAGGGAAAGGAGCAACGCCAGAGGGAAAGTTATGTGTCTCTGCAGTAAAGATAATGTTATAGGTGCGCTGCACCTTATCGAACCGTGATACATTGCCCGGCTGTTCAGGGATGATCGTTTTGATCTCATATCCTCGGATCGCACTTGAGTTGTCCTTGAACGCAATGACGCTGTTTCCGGGGTTTGCATCAAGCGTCTGTTTGATGATCTTCATCAGATTGCCCGGCACTTCTTCACCATCAACAACAAGCCTGCCCCTGAAAAACCAGTGGCGCGAGTGTTCGCTGTTCGACTGGCTCAGATCAAAACATTCCACATTGGTCGGGTTCCTGCCAATATCCTTCACAAAGAGGTTGTAGTAATAGTCAATGTCCCAGTCATCGAGACCGAGACCCATCTCCCGGTTGACCCTCTCAAGCGCTGCTCTGCCTTCCTCGACCAGGGGGATAGAGCTGACCCGCTCCGGGGTGATGCCTGTTTCAAAGGTCTTGAGCTGCTCAGGGTACACGCACTCGGTCATGCGATCATAAAGAAGTGACGAGTAATGGGTAATGAGTGACGAGTTAAAAGCTGCAAGATCTTTTCCGGAAACATGTTTCTTATCAAATACAAAAAGGAACCGGCGGGACCGCTCTATCCTCGATATCTTGGTAATGCCGCAGGAATGGCAGACAGCAACAGCATTCGTTGACCAGGCAGTGGTAAAGTTCATGCGGGGGCCGATCTCCAAAAGGCAGTGATGAGTGACGGTTGATGGGTGATGGGCAAAAAAACTGTTTTCGGAATACTGGTCAGGCTCGAAGGTCTCGCTCAGGAGCCAGCGAAGGAGTTCCGATTCATCAGAAGTCAACGCAGAAGATGCATCGATATAAAAACAGAACTCTGTCTCGATATTCTTTATCGAGCCGGAGATCGTCTTTTTTGCCCGGGCAAGAAGGTCTTTCTTCTGTGCGTCCGTAACAGCAGGCGATTTATACCGATAGATCAAGGGCATTGCTGTAATTCCTCAGGCCTTACCGAATACTCGCTTGAAGATGTAATCGACATTCCTGAAATAATTCTTCAGATCAAAAATATTGTTCAGCTCTTTTGCTGAGAGGTATTTTTTCACTTCTCTATCTTTTGACAGCAGTGCCTTGAACTGTTTTCTGGTCTTCCAGCTCATCATCGCATTCTTCTGGACCAGTGCGTATGCATCTTCACGGGACATGCCCTTTTCCGTAAGACTGATCAGCACGTTCTGGGAGTTATAAAGGCCATAGCTTCTGTTCAGGTTCTCCATCATCCGCTCCGGGTACACCTGGAGACCTGAAAGGATGCCTGTCAGCCGGTTCAGCATATAGTCAACCAAAATGGTGCTGTCCGGAATGATCACCCGCTCGACAGAGGAGTGCGAAATATCACGTTCATGCCAGAGAGCTACATTTTCCATGGCAGCAAGGGCGTTCGTTCTCACAACGCGCGCTAACCCTGAGAGGTTCTCGCAGCCGACCGGATTGCGCTTATGCGGCATGGCTGATGAGCCCTTCTGGCCTTTTGCAAAAGGCTCCTCTGCCTCTAGTACCTCTGTCCTCTGAAGGTGCCTGATCTCCACAACGATCTTCTCGATAGAGGCTGCAATGATCGCGAGGGTCGAAAGGTATTCAGCATGTCTGTCCCTCTGCACCACCTGGGTCGCGATCGGTTCGGGCTTCAGGCCGAGCTTCTTGCAGACCTTCTCCTCAATCGCAACAGGAATATTCGAGAAGGTCCCGACAGCGCCGGAGAATTTGCCGATGCTGATGGTCTTCCGTGCCCTCTCCATCCGCTCAAGGTTCCTCTTCGCCTCTTCATACCAGAGGGTGAACTTGAGCCCAAAGGTCATCGGCTCTGCATGCACGCCATGGCTCCTGCCAATGCAGACCGTATTTTTATATCTGAACGCCTGCTCCTTCAGAACAGCAATAAGGATCTTGAGGTCCTTGATGATGATGCCTGCAGCCTCTTTCATGAGCAGGGACTGTGCCGTGTCCACAATATCTGAAGAGGTGAGCCCTTTATGCACATACCGCGACTCAGGGCCGACCTTCTCGGCAACAGAGGTGAGAAATGCTATGACATCATGCTTTACGACCGCCTCTATCTCATCAATGCGCGTTACGTCAAAGCCGGCCTTCTGCTTTATCACGCTGAGCGCTGCCCTGGGGATCTTGCCCAGATCAGTCCATGCCTCGCATGCCGCGATCTCGACATCAAGCCACTTCTGAAACCTGTTTTCAGGCTCCCAAAGCCTTCCCATCTCTTTTCGTGTATATCGTTCGATCATTGATCATTACCTCTTCAGTTTATTGTCTGATGCTTATTTGTATTCGTCAAACACAGTTGATGAAGGTCTGTATTTTAACAATATCGGGGATATAATGAAAACTGTTGCTCTGTTCACCTTCGTTCCTGAGCACCATGAGAAATATGTAGTGCGACCAGCTCAATCTAAATTGCGCAGACGGTGTCTGCGTTATCCAGCACTCTCATATACTGGCAACGTGCCTTCCCGCGAAAAGCTGTAGATCAGCTCACCGGCCACAATAACATGATCAACGACCTGGACATTGATTCCGCCAAGCGCCTGCACCAGATTGCGGGTCAGCTTGTGATCATGGACAGATGGCTTAACACTTCCCGCAGGGTGATTATGCGCCAGAATTACTGAGGCCGCCTTATGTCTTACCGCAGCTTCAGCAACATGACGTGGATGCACAAGGGCATCCTTCACTGTGCCTTCGCTTATCAAGGCAGGATAGAGAACTCTGAGTTGAGAATCAAGGCAGATAACATAGAACACCTCTTCAGAACGGCCTGCCATAAGAGGGACAAGATATTCAGCAGCCGACTCAGAATTGTTCAGGGGCTTGCGGGAATGTTTGACACGATCATGAAAATAGCGGCGGGTAACATGAGGAATCATCGAAAGAAAGGCAGCAGCATTTTCGCCGACACCTTCAACAGATGCCAAATCCTTTGGATCGGCCTCAAGCACAGCCGAAAGACTGCCAAATCTCTTCATTAGTCCATGCGCTATAGGGTTTGTATCCAAACGGGGAACGGCCTGAAAGAGAAGCAGTTCGAGCACCTGATGGTCCTCAAAACTATCCAGGCCTTCTTTGAGAAAACGCATACGCAACCGTTTGCGATGACCTGAGTGCAATTGCCCCCCTGAAACTGATTTAGCCATGCGTTATCCCCATTGAGTCAAACAGAAATATTGAAGGTTTTTATTTTAACAATATCGGGGATATAATGAAAACTATCGCTCCATGTTATTTGCCGATCATATCTCATCAAAAAAACACGTTAAATAAAGCGTCTTGCAGGGGTTGGGGAGGTTTTGGTAATTTTATCAATACCCCACCACACCTCCCCTTGGAAAGGAGAGGCTTTTACAACCCATAACTGCAGGTATGAGAAAAAGCACATTGTCCGACTCATCGATAAAGTATCTCCCCCTCGGGAACTTTTTTCTCTCTCCTTCTGTCTAACCCATCAAAGACCATCAGCAGAAAGGAGAAGGACATGAAAACAGCGACAGCAGTTATTTTGGGGATCGTTATGGTATTGATGGCAGTGCCGGTATTTGCGTCGCGGGGAAACAATGTGGACGTAGAGGTTGTCTCAGACAGGGGTGCTGTATTTCAGCTTATACCGCACAAGGAATTCAGCAGCGGATCAACTTATGTATTCAAGCAGTATCTCGAAGCGCGGAAAGGGGAGAACTACAATATCCAGATCAGGAACCATTTATCTGAAAGGATCGGGGTTGTGGTCGCTGTTGACGGCAGAAACATCATCACCGGCAAAAAGTCATATCTGGGCAGCAACGAGATGATGTACATAGTCGAACCCTACGGGCAGGCGCGTCTCGAAGGCTGGAGGACCAGCGACGACAAGGTGAACCGGTTCTATTTCACCAGCAGCGCTGACTCCTATTCTGTCAGGACCTTCAGCGATACCTCTGCCATGGGTGTGATAGCAGTTGCCGTGTTCCGCGAAAAGCAGCGGCCGGTTGTTCTCCATGAACAGGAGCGGTCCCTGGGAAAAGCTCAGGGCGCACCTGCACCTTCGGCGTCAAGAAGCGAGGCGAAAAGAGCTGCAAAGGATGAGGCGGGCACAGGCTTTGGTAATGAGCACTATTCACCGGTTGTAAAGGTCGAGTTCGAACCGGAAGCTATTCCTGTTGAGAAGTTTCTGGTGAAATACGAATGGAGGAATGAACTCTGCAAGAAAGGGATTATCCAGTGCAGGCCTGAAGCAAGGAACCGCTTATGGGACCGCGATGAATATGCCCCCTACCCTCCAGACTATCAGCGCTAAGAAAACATTCGATTCCGAAATTTGTGGGATGATTAGGGGAGTGTTTTAGAACCTCCCCCAAACCCCTCCTTGGTAAGGAGGGGAGGAGAGAATGAACATGTTCGATCTACAGCAGTTTCTTGATCTTGCTGAATGCCTCTTCAATGATCTTCGGTTCCGGCAGGAACGTTGTCCTGAAATAGACGCCATCCTCCTGCCTGCCAAACCCTGAACCAGGCACAAAGACAACACCTTCCTTCAGTGCAGCACGCACGAACTCGATATCCTTCCGCCATTTCGGCGTCTCTATCTTCATGAACGCATAGAAGGCGCCCATCGGCACCGGGAAGGAGAGCGGCAGTTTCTTCGCCATCTTTATGAAGGTATCCCGCCTTTCGACCAGCCTCTTCTTCATATCATCAATATAGGCCGGATATGCACGATCAACAAGCGCAGCTGCAGCAGCCTTCTGGTATTCCCAATTTACAGACAACCTCTGATTGCAGAGCAGGAAAAAAGCATTTTTCACCTCTGCCCATTTGTCACCGTGAAAGGCCACCCATCCGATCCGGGCCCCCGTATAACAGAAGTCCTTTGAGAGCGAGCTCCCGTAAATGAACGGTATCTTGTTTCTGGCGATCTTCCTAAAGTCTATCAGCTTGCCCTCAAGGATAAGCTGGTCGTATGACCCGTCATAGAATATGGGGACATCATACTCGGCACAGAGTTCAACAACCTCGGTAAGGTTCTTTTCAGAATAGACCGAACCGAGCGGATTGTTCGGATTGATGATCACCATCGCCTTGGCGCCCTCGATCTTCTTTGCCAGATATGCCACGTCGATCTGGCCATTCGCATCGTGCCGATAGAAGACACTCTCACCCTCGAACTGTTTTGCTTTGCTCAGATAGAGCGGATATACCGGATTGGGCAGGAGCACCTTTTCTCCAAAGCCTATGAACGAATGGAAGAAAAAATCTATCCCCTCAGTAAGGCCCGCAACAGCAAAGACATCCTCAGGCCGGCATTTCTCGATCTTTGCCACCGTAGTCCTGAACTGTTCGTCACCTTCAGAAGGGGCATAACCCTTCCAGTTCTCGTCAAGCGCGCTCTTTACCCGGTCCGCTATCACCCTGAACGGCTCAAACCCGTACTGGGGCGGATCGCCGATATTCAGATAGATCATCTTCTTGCCTTTGGCCTCTTCGCGCTTTGCCTCCATCACGATATCCCGGATCGGATAGCTCACGACATTCATCCTCTCCGTGGGCCTGTAAGGCAATTGGCGTTTTAGATGTAACATACTTTACTCCTTATCGTTTATAGCTTAATTTCTTGATATCCGGGACACCCATATCTATGAATAAAGCAGATATGCGCTCAATTACACCGGATTGAAAAGAATAACACACGGGAAAAATAAATTGCCCGAATTTGAGATCAATGGTTCTAATACGTCATGCAGGCTGCGTTGATCATGCCTGTCGCGACAGAGACGATCCCGAGGAAGCAGCCTGTTGCCACCTTGTTGGCCGGGATATCAGATACGATCCTGGGCATTGACAGTCGCACCGCCAAAAAGGTAACGATCTGCACAACGAGGGCCACAATGCCCCAGATGACCATGTCGACAAGACTGACGCTGTGGGAGATGGCACTCGAAAGGGGGAATGCAAAACCGAGCAAGGCTCCGCCGTAGCTCAGTGCCGCCGCAATATTGCCGTCAGCAATAAGGGCAAACTCCTTGTACGGCGTGACCCTACCGTACACCACCAGAAAGAGCAGCACCAGCAGGACCGATGCCCCAAAATATGAGAGAAAGGCTGTCATGCCTGCCAGTGATGTGCCTATGGTTCCTGTGATCATTTCTCGTTCTCCTTTTTATGAATAGTACACAATGAAAATATTAGATCCAAAATCCCTCCTAACCTCCCCCCATCCGGGGACAGGCCTTTTTTGAAAGGGAGGAATAACCCCACTTTGGAAAAGGGGGGCAAGGGGGGATTTGTACGAATGAGAAACAAACACTATTTTCGAAACAATGACACCAATAACAAACATCCAAATAATTGACGCACTGCAGCAGAGACTGCAAGGTCTTCATGAATTCGGCCGGAACAGATGCGGCACAAACCGGCTGGTATTCTTTGTGATGGGAGTATCGTCCTCCCGTATGCCGATGCCTGCAGGCAGACCGTTAACCACCCATGACCCGATGATCGCGTAGTTTCCGTCAAAACAGGGAGGCTTGGCGATCTCCTGATAAATATACCCTTCTTCCCCATAGGTGCCGTCTGTCTCTTCATGGTAATGCATGCGCCTGTCCTGCATCAGGATATTCGCGCCCTCCCGGGAAAAGAGCGGTTTGCGCACATAGCCATCCTTCAACCTCTCAGCATCGAAATACGCGGCCAACAGGTTCGGATGATCCGGATACAACTCCCAGAGGATCGGAAGGATTGCCTTGTTCGAAAGCACCATCTTCCATGCAGGCTCAAAGAGGGTTATTGCAGAGGCAGATATATGAGGACCAAAATCCTCTGCCAGAAGCCACTCCCAGGGATAAAGTTTGAAGAGGCAGCGCATCTCGTTTTCCTCGATGTCATAAAACCTGTTCGTCTCACTGCTGAATCCGATATCCTCCATAGAAACATACCGGGCATCGAAGCCTGCCTGAAGCGCAACATCTCTCAGATATTCGACCGTTACGCGGTCCTCTTCATGGTCCCTGACCGAGGAAAAATAGAAGGGCTGCAACGTCCCTCTGGAAGAGGCTACTGCTCCAAAGGCATCCATCAGTTTTTCATGGACCGAATTGAACTGATCCATGTCAGGGAATTGCTCCTGCAGCCAGACCCACTGAACAACTGCTGTCTCAAAAAGAGAGGTCGGCGTATCTGCATTGTATTCAAGAAGCCTCAACTCCTGTTTGCTGTCATAGACCAGATCGAACCGTCCATATAATGAGCGGTCAGCTCTGGACCACGAATCTCTGGCAAGGGCTGCGCCTGCCCCGGTGATGCCCATTTTCAGGAACAGATCATTCCTGACCACATGATCGACAGCCTCAAGACAGATAGCGTGGAGATCTTCAGTGACAGCCTCGAGATGGTCGACCTGATCACTTGAAAATTCGTAGTATGCGTCCTCCTGCCAATAGGTGCTGCCGGGAGTGTGAAAGGTAAAACCGATCTCCTCCATGCGCTCCTGCCAGTTCTTCCGCGGAGCGATCGTCAGCCTCTTCATCACTTATGATCCGGAACCATGGAAAGAGCCGAGCCTGCCGAAGCCGCCCCGGCTGATATGCGTTGAGGTTACGCGGCTTGTTGAATGGCTGGATTTCGCACCTTCGGGTACCCCGGAGAATCTTGCGTTAGTACCCACCGGCACAGGCTCGTCGCCGCCTCGGGGAAAATACAGCGGCCTGCCGCCGCGATAAAAGTAATGCGGGCCGTAATAATACCGGGTATTCTTGTCTTCTTCGCAGTCCTGCTCAGAACCCCAGTCCTCAATGCACTTCTGTTTGGTCTCATACAGCTCTCTGCTCGTGGCCTGCTTATGGCTGCAGCCCTGGAGGCCAAGAGAGAGCGTTGCGATAAGGGACAGGGTTATGGTGCGCGACCGTTTCATGCCCTATTACTGTGCGCAGCACTTTTTGAATTTCTTTCCGCTGCCGCAGGGACATGGATCGTTGCGGCCGGTCTTCGGCGCTTCACGGACAACCGGCTTGACAGACAGCGGCTCTCCGCCCACAAGGAACCATGTACCGTCTTTCTTGCTGAACGTGGCCCGCTCGCGATAATCCTTCCTGGTCCCCTGCTCTGAATAGGATACGGCAAATGCAACCTTCCCTTCACTGTCGTCAGGCCCGCCACCAATGGTTTCGATGATCTCCAGGCCGTGCCACTCAGCGCCCTCTGCCCAGGCACGAGTCGTCTTTTCATTGAAGTCAGCACAGTGATCCGGATGGAGAGAAGTGCGGAGAAAATCTATTTCCTTCATGGCGTAAGCGCTGTACCGGGAACGCATAAGCTGTTCAGCAGTCTCCGCCGGTCTCTCACCTTTTATTATGGCCTGGCAGCATGCTTCATAAGCCAGGGTTGATCCGCAGGGGCATACATTCATATCTGTCTCCTTCTGAAAAATATTGAAATTATATCACATATCGATATGCTCTCTTTGCCATCTGAAGCCGGACAATATAAAAAGGGTGGCAGTATGGAACATTCTGCCACCCTCTATCAGTCCGCTGTCCTTTTGTCTATCGAAGGCCCGGGCCTCCACCTGAACCCGGTTTCTGCTGGCCGCTTTCCTCTGAAGGCTTTGCCCCCGCCTTCTTCTCTTCTGCCTTTTTCTCCTGTTTTTCCTGCTGTTTATCCTGTTTATTGGACGGAGTTATCTGCTGTTTCTGCGGACGTTCCTCCCGCTGTATCTGCCTGTTCTGTGCAGGTGCGCTCTCCCTCTGTTTTATCGGCTGCTGTGCAGGCGCAACTTCGTCAGTTCTCCTGAACTCTCTCTGCTTTGGACGCTCAGGCGGCATAACCTGTTGCGGACGTTGTGCAGGCCCCTGCTGTTCAATCTGACGCTGTTTCATGTTCTGTACAGGCGCGCCCTCCCTCTGTTTTATCGGCTGCTGTGCAGGCGCAACTTCGTCAGTTCTCCTGATCTCTCTCTGCTTTGAACGATCAGGCGGTACAACCTGCTGCTGACGCTGCGCAGGCTTATCCTGCTGTTCAACCTGACGCTGTTTCATGTTCTGGGCAGGGGCGCTCTCCTTTTCTTTTCGCGTCCTTTCCCTGGGGTCCTGTTGAAACATATTTCTTTCAGCCGGCGCCCTCTTTTCAGCAGGCGCTACTGCCCTTCCCTTCTCTCCTGTTTGCGGCCTTTCTGAAGGCCTGAACGTTCTCTCCCGCTCCTTTGCTCTTTCTTCAAATGCATCTCTCTTCCGTTCCCTCGGCGTCTCTATTGCCTTAACCCCCATCTGCTTATCCGCTCTTCCCGGAGAGAACAGGGATCTATCTCTCTCCCTGATCATGGGTCTTGCCTCCCTGATCTCCCTGAGCTTCGTTTCCCTGATCTTCATCGGCGGCTCTTTGGCTCTCGGGATCTCCCTGATAACTGCCATTCTCGATTCTCTTTCCGGCTTTATGTCAGGCCTGCCGACGCTGATCTTCTCCCGGAGAAATGGATTATCATTGACCTTGAAGTCAAGACGTCGTCCCCTTACAAACGTGTCACGATGAAGCGCGGTCACGGCATTATTGATATGAGCATTCCGATAAGTATCTCTCACCACGATGGTGTTGATATTCACATTGATAATGTTCACACTGTGTGATCCAAAGTGGCCGTACCCGTAATAGGTCTCACGGGGAGCAAGAGGTACCCATGCAACATAGGTCGGTGTATTTACCCAGCCGACATAACCCGGGCCCCAATAGACATCTCCTCTTGCAGGCGGAACCCAGAACCAGCCCACAGACGCCGCGTATGCCCATCTGCCGTAATGGTACGGTGCCCATCCCCAGGGCTCATACCCTATCCAGACATAGTCACTGCCGACCCAGCTCCAGCGCCCGTTTCTGAAGGGCGACCAGCCCACAGAGACCTGCACGGTCGGCGTCCAGACATACCCATAATCACTTACCGAGATCCATTTTCCGTTGTCATCGAAGTCGCTTGCATAGGTATCGAGTTCATCAGGCAGATACCGGGTGCTCTGTCTCCGCTCTTCAAATCTGCGGTCCCTCTCCGCGTTCCATCGCTCCCACGCATCAGCACGGCCCAGAGGTGCAAGGTCGGCATAATCATCGCTGATCTCGATGTTGTTCCCGGCAATAACTCTGGTAATGCCTCTTCTGCTCTCTGCATAGACCTGGCCGATATATACCGATACATTGGTGTAGCCGCTGCCGGCCGCATCAATATTAAAGACCGCCCTGTCATAAACCCTGACAGAGGATACCGGTGTATCGACCTGTACAAGACTACCGCTCCTTTTACCCCTGAAGTTTACGTACACGCTGCCTTCAGTCAGATAAAACTGTGAGGAATCTGTGTTGATATTCAGAAGGTCAAGGGATGACCTCTCGTCAAGTCTCACCTGTGTGCCGCCAGCCAACTGTACCTCAGCCCTTGAACCGTCAGGCACCCAAACACTGTCTCCGTCCCGAAGCGGCATATTGACAGAGGCAGGAAACCACTCGGAAGAATCCTCGGATCTGATCTGCACATCGCCGACCAGGTAGCTGAGGCGCGCATTGCCAAGACCTCCGGCATTGGCTGATACAGGGATCATGATCAGAATGATCATGATCGCAAGGCCTATTCTCTTAAAATGTTTCATAACTCTTTCCTCCTTTTTCTGCTCCTGCTGTTTAAACATCGCATGGTTCATCTGGTTTCTCCCTTATTCTTTCAAAGCATATCGTCTTTGAGGTTATTTCACCAGTATTTTGTGAATGCTTTATGAACTTCACAATGTTTCATAATTTCAGGACATGACTGCATTGAAAAACATTGATTGCTGGCGACTGCCGAAACTGAAATCAAGGGGCGCCAGTCGGAAAATTCCAGAAATCGTTCAGATGATCACCTCTTCAATCGCAAGGACAACGTCTCCGCGTGAAGCATCGGGAACAATCCATCGCAATGTCCATCGTGATTCCGGTGTCTGTTCAGGCGCAGCAGAGTCCGGCAAGCGGTATTCGGCCCGGCAGGCAAGATCGAACCTCCAGTTCAGGGCTGCCCGGTACCCGAACATATGTAATTTGCTGGCTGCCCCAGGATGGGCAGTGAGCAGAAGGTCATACAGATCCCATCTGACGATCCCCAAGGGAGGAATTGACGCAGGCACAGAATGAGCGAGTGAATCCGTGATATCCTGAATCGTGCCGCCTTCCTGTCCGAGAGTGGCATGGAGGACAACGTTTGTCAGCTCAACATCGGAAACATTGCGGATCGTCAGAATAGCTCTTTCAAAAGGAATCTCCCTGTTGCCGCTCGCCGGCATTTGAGAAGCCTCGGGCTGCAATGAGATTACAGGGGAACGCTCCCGGCTGTCCTGTCCTGATTTTCCTTGCCCGGTGTTTGTCATGATAAATACCTCCTTATCGCCGATCTTCTGCCTTCAGCATATCACGGTCTGGTGCAAGGGCCAAGCAGGTTATTGGAGGCAATGAAAGAGCCCGGTGCACCAAAGGCAGGCACCGCAGGGCACAGACTCAAGATAACAGTCCTGTTCAAATTCCTCCTCGCTCACATAGTCGCACAGAGCGAATCCGCAGTCAAAGCAGAAGGGGAATTTGTAATCAAGCACGTTATTTCGAAAGGAGCGGGAGGATGCATCGTTCCAGATCGCATGAATATCCCGGTCATGGAGATTGCCAAAAACCCAGGGCTTCACCTTTTTGGCAAGGCCGCCCACATAACAGGCGTACCGGTGCCAGAGGAAATAGCAGGGATGGATATCTCCGTCCCAGGAGACAAAGGCACTGTTTCCCTCGACAAACTCGCACTTTCTTGTGTTACGCGGCGCCATACCAGGCAGCGTCAGTTCAACACCGGCCTCCCGTGCAGCCAGCCTTGCCTCATCAAAGACCTTTTCAGCAGACACCAGCCAGTCCTCGTCCCGCCTGAGCAGACGGTCCAGGTGAAGGGTAATACCCTGCGCCTCTGCGTCGCCCCGCATCTGTGCTACAAGATCAACGATCCGCTCTTCTTCCGACGTTCTTGCCACCTTCGTAAGAGTATCGGTATATTGCCTGAGGTCAAGACCTTTCTGCCGTGCATCTGTTTTCCAACGCTCGTACAGGGCAATGGCATTGGCAGTATTGGTATCGTAAGCAGTCTGTTCGACAAGGTCTTTATGATAAGGCAGCAGGTGAGTGACGATCGCAAAGCTGGCGCCGTTTCTGCCTGCCCAGCGAACAACTTCAGGCAGCTCAGCGAGGTTGCTGCGCATCAGCACGAACTCTATACCAATACGGAGATCACGTCCGCTGCCTCGCGCTTTGGCCTTGTTCAGACTCGAAACTGCGGCCACAATGCCGCTCATCTGCCCGCCGCTCCGGATCGTGCGGAAACTCTCATCTGAAACCGTATCGATCGACAGGCAGATGCGGTCGAGCCCTGCGTCAAGAAGAGAGACAGCACGCTGATCGTTCAGCGCCATGCCATTAGACTGAAATCCGACCCATGCCTTCTCCGGCATGAGGGCCTTTGCCTTGCGTATAAACGTCTCAAGATGCGGATTAAGCAGGGACTCTCCTATCCCGTTCAGCACGAGCGCATCAAGATGAGGGAATGCCGGGGCCAGGGCCTCAAAGGTCTCCGGCGTCATACTGCCTTCAGGAATGCCTCCATTGTCATTCTGCTTCACGCACATGCCGCATTTCAGGTTGCAGCTGGTCGTGAGCTCGACAAAAAGACGGGATGGATAAGTATTGGCTGCCATAGCTTTATTTTATCATTCCGGTCACAAACTGCTATGACGCCTGTCATGTTCGATCCACCTCTGCTTTAAGGCAGCACGCCTGTCTTCAGTGCCAGGGGATCAGATTCGCGAAACTCAAATCATGCCGGCACGTCTGCTATAATAAACTATGCAGGTGAAGATCAAGCTTTTCGCATCATTGCGCAAGTTCGGCCCAGATGAGCAGATCATTGAATTGCCTGACAATGCTACGATCGACGATGCAATAAACTCACTGAACATTCCGAAGACCGCCCTGCTCAGGATCGTCAACGGGGAACACAGACCTGCAGTACACCAGATGAAGGACGGGGATGAACTGGCACTCTTCCCGCCCATAGCGGGCGGATAGACTCCGCTGCCCGGCTTCTGCCTATGCTGGAGATACCGATAGAAGAATCTCGTCCCCTCCTGTCAGACTGTCCTGCAGTTTTCTGAGATCAACAGGCCTGTTGTCAAGCTCGGTCCTTATGCATCCCTTCCAGAAATCCTGAGACAGGCCGGCCATAAAGCTCAGAAGATCTTCCGCCTTCAGGGAAACTCCCCTCTGCAACAGGCAGGGCCCCATTTCTGCCATAAGAAGATTGAAGAGTTTTATTCTCACATACCCCTCTTTTACGCTGCACGTTTCCGCTTTTTCATGATAGGTGATCGCATTGCGAAATGAGGAATATGCACCTCCCCTCCTGAGCGTTGCGCCTACAAGACCGGGCATGGCAGCAGAAAGGGCGAGAACAGAACCGTCCTTTACTATAGCTGTTTCGATATCATCGACCGGTTTGCCGTCAAGGATGATCGACTGTATCTTTGCTATGGTTTCCTCTCCTGCCCTGAGCTCGTCCGTGAGAAATGCAGCTACACTGCAGCAGATACGGCACCTGAGGTCCACGCCCTGCTGAAGCAGCAGGAAGAATTCCGGGAGAAGTGGTTTATCCAGAACAAACTCAAGATGGGGAAGTTGCTGCATCTCAGTAAAATACATTAGGGGCCGGTTTCATGTTTTTTCGCCTCACGCCATGCTCCTTTGGAAGGGCTTTCTTGGTGTTCGGCCATGCCATGTCACAAAAAAGAAGGAGAGACTTTCGCCTCTCCTTCCTCTGACATAGCGGTCCGGTTTACCAGTTGAAAACCTTGTCCAGATCCTCGTCTTTGACATCAAAGGTAACATTATGCGGTGCGAATTTCTCGGTTTTGAAGTAGCTCGGCAGCCGATCGTGCTGCGGGGTGAAGCCGGCAGCCTTGTTGAAGTCCCGTTCCATCTTGAGGACCATTTTGCCCAGATCGGTCACGCCGTCACCGGTCAGATTCAGGCCGTAGAAGGCATTGAGCAGATCGAGCAGTGCCTGGAAGGTATCGGGCTGATCGAGCACCGCAAAGGCAATGAAGAGACACATGCCTGTGGAATCGATCGCCGCAGTCGCGATCTGCAGGTTCCGCGAGAGCTCGACCTGGCCTTCAGGCCTGAGCGCGTTTACATCGCCACCCACCTTCAGGACGTTTGCAGTAACAGCGTACCCTGCAGTGTGGTCCGCGCCCATGGGGCTCGTGGCATAGGTGACGCCAATGCCCTGCACTGCACGGGGATCGTACGCCGGCATGGCCTGTCCCTTGACCACCGGCACACGCTCTACGCCAAAGGCCTTGCCGGTCAGGGCAGCGCCGTTGCCGAGAATCCTGCCGAGGTCTGTTCCCTTGCCAACCTCATGCACCATCTTGATCGCAGCGTCTGCATCGCCGAATTTCGCAAGTCCTGCTTCCATCGCAACGGCTATGGTCGCGCCCATCTCGATCGTATCAATGCCATAGGTGTCATCCAGGAAATCGAGCATCGCGATCTTGTCCATGTCATTGATGCCGCAGTTGCCGCCGTGAGCCCAGACCGTCTCGTATTCCGGCTGTTTGGTCAGGAAATGACCGTCCTTGTCATTATAAGTACCCGAACACTGAATAACACAACCGCGGTGGCAGCCGTGGGTCGGGTTCGCCCCTCGCTTCTTTTCGGTCTCTGCCAGGGTCTCTCCGCTGATCGCAGCAGCTCCGTCAAAGCGGCCCTGTTTAAAGTTATATGTCGGGTACCCGCCGACTTCGTTCAGAATGTTCGTAAGCACGTTCGTGCCATACGCAGGAAGGCCCTGTCCGGTGACCGGGTGCTTCTTAAGACCGTCGACAAACCTCTTGTTGGCATCCTTGAACTTCTCAGGGTCCTTCGGCGGCCGCATCGGCATGCCGGTATCGTCAAGCACAATAACCTTGACGTTCTTGGCGCCCATGACAGCACCGACGCCACCACGGCCGGCATGACGGGTCGGCCGCAATTCCATGTCCGTAAACGCAACAGTCGCTGCGCCCATTTTCATCTCACCGGCAGGCCCGATCGAGATACAGCATATCTTATCGCCGAATTCTGCCTTCATCTTTGCGACAAGATCGTAATTAGTGAGCATTTTGAGGCTGTTATCAGCCGTGATCCTGACCCCGTCCTTGTTGATGAAAACCTTGTGCAGATCATCGCTCTTCGGTTTCCCTTCAAGCACGATCGCACTGTACCCAAGCCGCGCCAAGACCTGTGACGCCTGACCTCCGGAGTTCGCCTCCTTAATGCCGCCCGTAAGCGGACTCTTACAGCCGACAGAGATCCTGCCTGACATGGCACTCGCTGTCCCGCTCAGGAGGCCAGGGGCTATGACCAGCTTATTATCTGCGCCCAGAGGATGGCATAATGGAGGAACTTCCTTCGAAATAATCGCCGAAGTCATCGCCCTGCCGCCAAGACCGGCATAGTCGCCAACCGGAACTTCTGTTGCCTTGGGACCGCCTTCCGCTCCCACATCGATTCTCAGGATCTTGTCCATAACTGCCTCCTTTTCTTTACCGGGTTTTTTGTTGAAGTTATTACCATATCAGGCTGGCTTTCTCATAGTGTCGTTATCTTTCAGGGATATAATTTTATGCGCTTGTATAGACCAAATATTAGGACAATAGCGACCGTTTGTCAAACAAAAAACCGCTTACGGTCAAGCCAATATCAGGATTACATGACTGACATAAGAATAGCCTGGCTGCTGACATTACTGAACCTGTCTCAGCAGACAAAAAAAGAGGGGCAGATCACCTGCCCCTCTTTTGCATTCCCTATTTGCTCCATTTCTTGTCAATTACTCTTTACACATAACTCTTCACGTTTTACTGCCTCTACAACTGGTATCCGTTCTCCTCGTGCTGGCTGAGGTCAAGGCCCATCAGTTCCTCCTCATCAGACACCCTGAGCCCGATTGTCCAGTCTATCGCCTTGAGAAGTATCAGGCTGGCAACAAAGGAAAAGACCGCAACCACCGCTATCGCCATGAGCTGGACCATAAGCTGGTGAGGGTTGCCGAAGAAGAGTCCGTCAGCACCTGCTGCATTGATCGCCTTCTGCGCAAACAGTCCGGCACCGATCGTGCCGAGAATGCCGCCGACACCATGCACGCCAAAGGCATCAAGCGAGTCATCGAATTTGAATTTCGGTTTCAGGGAAAGCGAAAGGTAGCATATCGAGCCTGCTGCAGCGCCGATCATCAGCGCACCCAGAGGTCCTACAAAACCGGACGCAGGCGTGATCGTCGCCAATCCTGCGATCGAACCGGTTGCAGCGCCGAACATGGTCGGCTTGCCCCTGTGGAGCCACTCTATTATTACCCACACTACCGTTGCCGTAACTGCAGCGATATGTGTTGTGACAAAGGCCATGGTGCTGAGACCGCCGGCAGACAGAGCGCTTCCCGCATTAAAGCCGAACCAGCCGAACCAGAGCAGACCGGCGCCTAACACGGTCATCGGAAGGTTGTGCGGCGGCATGGCCTCCCGCAGATAGCCCCTTCTTTTACCGATCACAAGCGCAGCTGCAAGCGCAGATATGCCTGAGGTGATATGCACGACAATGCCGCCTGCGAAATCGAGCGCGCCGAGGTTCCTGAGCCATCCTCCGGTTCCCCATACCCAGTGTGCAACAGGGTCATAGACCAGTGTTGACCAGAGGAGCGTAAAGATCAGGAATGCCGAGAACTTCATCCGCTCGGCAAAGGCTCCGGCGATCAGCGCAGGGGTTATGACCGCAAACATCGCCTGATAGATCATGAAGGCCATATGCGGTATGGTCGCTGCATAATCAGGATTCGGCTCAACGCCGACGCCCCGCAGACCGATCCAGTCCAGACTGCCGATAAGGCCGTTGATATCAGGGCCAAAGGAGATGCTGTAACCGACAAGGATCCACTGGACGCTCACCAGAGCAATGGCAACAAAGCTGTGCATCAACGTGCCGAGCACATTCTTCTTTCTGACCATGCCGCCGTAGAACATGGCAAGGCCGGGTGTCATCAGCATCACCAGCGCAGCAGAAAGGAGAACAAATGCGGTATCTCCGGAATCCACCTTGCTGCCTCCCTCTGCAAAGGCAGACAGCGGCATGAGCAGCAGGGTCATCATGCCAAAGAGTATAAGTGTCTGTTTTTTCAAAGAAAACCTCCCTATGCGAAATATAATCGTATCGATGAGCAGGAGGCGAAAAGCATGCCAGAGTTGATTTCTTTGATTTTAAAGGAAAAAAGGAAGGAAGACCCTGAAACTTCCTACAATTTTGTAGCAAGCCTCAGGGCAATCGCAGCAATTCTCTTGTTAATCAAGCGGTTATGCAGATACTACAGTTTTGTATTAATTACATTTTTGTCGCTAAATCAAATGGCTGTTTCCCCTGTCTCGCCGGTCCTGATCCTGATGATCTGTTCAAGAGATGAGACGAATATCTTGCCGTCGCCGATCTTGCCTGTCCTGGCCTTCTCTACGATCGTTGCTATGGCCTTTTCGACCATGGCTTCGGACACCACTGCCTCTATCTTCACCTTGGGAATGAAAGAGATGTCGTATTCGGCGCCGCGGTAGAGCTCTACATGTCCCTTCTGCCTGCCGAAACCCTTCACCTCGGTGACGGTCATGCCCTGGATGCCCATCGCATTGAGTGCGTCCTTCACCTCATCCAGCTTGAACGGCTTTATGATCGCTTCTATCTTCTTCATGGTGTTTCCTCCTTGATAAGTGTCAGTATCTGTGAATGGTGTCAGTGTCGGGATTACCGACACGGTTCACCAATTACTCATAACCCATCACGCTTTACCGTCTTTTTGTTCACGCGTTACGCATTACTCATCACGCATTACGGTCTCACAGATTGTATGCCTTCTCGCCATGCTGGCTTTCGTCAAGACCGATGAACTCATCTTCTTCATCAACGCGCAGGCCGACTGTGTATTTGATGAGCAGAAAAATGACCGCTGTTACCACTGCGCTGTAAGCAAAGGTTATCAGTGATGCCAGGATTTGGGTCCAGAGCTGGCCGGGATTGCCATACAGCAGCCCCTTGCCGAGTTCGTTGACCGAGGGGTCTGCAAAGACACCGGTCAGTACGGCGCCGATCGTTCCGCCGATGCCATGGATGCCGAAGGCATCGAGCGTGTCGTCATAGCCGAGCTTCGGCTTCAGATATGCCACCGCAAAGAACGGAATGATACCTGCTGCAAGCCCGATACAGATCGCTCCGCTTATGTTCACAAAACCCGCTGCAGGGGTGATCGCAACCAGTCCGCCCACTGCTCCTGATGCCAGGCCGAGAACGGTCGCCTTCTTTGAGTGCATCCATTCGACCACCATCCAGGCCAGGGCTGCAACTGCTGCTGCGGTGTTGGTGTTGATGAAGGCTGCGCCTGCCAGGCCGTTTGCACCAAGGGCAGAGCCGGCATTGAATCCGAACCACCCGAACCAGAGCAGACCGGCTCCGGTAACGACAAGGGTAAGATTACCAGGAAGAAGAGCCTTTTCCTTCCTCTTGCCGAGGATCAGTGCGCCTACCAGCGCAGCAGCTCCGGCATTAATATGCACAACCGTTCCTCCTGCAAAATCGAGAGCGCCCATCTTTGCAAGAAATCCTCCGCCCCAGACCCAATGGGCAACTGGTATATAAGCCGCCACGAACCACAGAATTGTGAAAAGGATCCATGCAGAGAATTTCATCCTCTCAATATAGGCACCGCTTGCCAGGGCGACGGTGATCGCTGCAAAGGTCAGCTGATACACTATAAAGATGTACTCCGGAATCGTCTTGGCCAGATCATTGATGCTATTTGGCCCTACACCGCTCAGAAAGGTCTTGGCGCCATCACCGATGAACCCTGCCATATCTCCGTTAAAGGAAAAACTGAAGCCGAAGATCACCCAGAGCACGCTCACAATGCAGAACGTCACAAAGGACATGGCCATGGTATTGAGCGAGTCTTTCCTCTTGGCCAGACCGCCGTAAAAGAGAGCCAGGCCGGGAATGGTCATAAGCATGACCAGAGCTGTTGCCACGATCATCCAGGCTGTATCGCCTGTGTCAATCTTGGGTGCAGCCGGGGCTGCAACTGCCGGAACTGCAGGGGCTTCTGCTGCCGGGGCTGCCACCGCTGTCGGGGCAGGTGCTTCTGCAGTCTTTGCCTCCTCGGCAAATGCCAGACCCGCAAACATCACTAAGCCGAGTAAAACGGTGATACTGATAAACCTTTTCATGATAAACCTCCTTGATATTTTTTCAGGTGCGCTGTCCTGTTTCATGCCTCTATCCTCAAGCGTATGCCTTGTTGTATATCTCTCATAATGCCGGACCCTCCTCTTTCTTTATTGACCGCGTCTTATTGCCGTCGTAGCAGAATAATGCGAGAACCGTGCCAACACATAACTACTTGAAAAGACATGTTATTTCCTAAATGTCATGATTACAATATTGTAAGCTGCTACAAAGTTGTCACAAATACAATGATGAAGCAGAGACGATTAAGTGGAAGAGAAACGCCATGCCCGTGCCGCATTAAATAAAAGGCCCCGCAAAGCGGGGCCAGATACAGGAACTCTTTGTTGATGTTGCGTTTCTCTTAAATGGCGGTATCCCCTGTCTCGCCGGTTCTTATCCTGACCACCTGCTCAAGGGATGACACAAAGATTTTGCCATCGCCGATCTTGCCGCTCTTTGCCTTGTGCTCTATCGTCTTGATCGCCTTTTCGACCATGGCATCAGAAACAACAGCCTCTATCTTCACCTTCGGGATGAATGAGATGTCATATTCCGCCCCGCGATAGAGTTCAACATGACCCTTCTGCCTGCCGAACCCTTTTACTTCCGTAACCGTAAGACCCTGGATGCCGATCTCATTCAGGGCATCTTTGACTTCATCCAACTTGAATGGTTTTATTATCGCTTCTATCTTTTTCATATCTGTTCTCCTATCTGTGCGTATGACGGGTCTGGAAGTCCGGATAAGCCGTGACTGCAACCTCGGCCTGATCAAGTCCTTCGACTTCAAGTTCAGGATCGACCCTCAGCGGAACGATCATATTCAGCACCTTGAAGAAGACATACATGACCACAAAAACAAAGACCATGTTTGTTGCCGTGCCGATAAGCTGCGCTATGAACTGTGAGGAGTCGCCATAGAAAAGACCCTTCACTGTGCCGGCAACGCCGTTGAACCCGTCGCCGTATACGCCGTCTGCGAAGAGACCGACAGAGATTACGCCCCATGCGCCGTTGACGCCATGCACCGAGATCGCTCCGACAGGATCGTCGATCTTCAGGACACGCTCGATGAAAAAGACGCTTATGCAGACAAGTATCCCTGCAATCGCACCTATGATCACAGCAGAAAGAGAGGTAACAAATGCGCATGGTGCTGTGATCGCTACGAGACCTGCAAGCATGCCATTGGCTGACATCGAGATATCAGGCTTGCCGTATCTGATCCACATATACATCCAGGACGTTAATGACGCTGCTGCGCCTGCCAACATCGTATTTACCGCCACAACACCGATCCTGAAGTCGCTGCCTGCGAGTGTAGAGCCTGCATTAAAGCCGAACCAGCCGAATGCAAGAATAAAACAGCCCACAACAGCCATCGGGATGTGATGTCCGGGTATGGCCCGCGGTTTTCCGTCAGGCCCGAACTTGCCGATCCTCGGGCCGATCACAATGGCGCCTGCAAGCGCCGCCATGCCACCGGTCAGATGCACGACCGAAGATCCTGCAAAATCCACATGCCCATGCCCAAGGCCAAAGTTGGTACCGAGCTTGGCGAGCCAGCCTCCGCCCCATACCCAGTTGGCATAAAGAGGGTACAGGATGCCGGAAATAAACAACGCATAAACAATAAATGATTTCATGGTCCAGCGCTCTGCCATGGAACCGGTCGGAATCGTTGCGGTGGTGTCCATGAATACCATCTGGAACAGGAACATGGTATAGATGGCTGCATCGTAGGCCTCACCGCCGAGCATAAAGCCCTTGGTGCCGAAGAGGCCGAAATTCTTGCCAAAAAGAGAGATGGTGAACTCTCCGTTCATGGTGGCTCCCCCTCCCAATGATGCAAATGGTCCTGCACCGCCCATCTGAAGGGCAAAGCCGGTGAACCAGAAGCCAAGAAGTCCGAGGCCATACACCATGAAGTTCATGGCCATGGTATGCCCAGCATTTTTGGCCTGGGTAAAGCCTGTCTCTGCCATGGCAAAGCCTGCCTGCATGAACATGACAAGAAAGCCGCAAATAAGAGTCCAGACAATATTGATAGCTATCCTGTTCTTGCCGACCGAGTCAGCTACCTTGACGGCAAAAGGTTCTGTCTTCTTTACGTCTTCGATGGTCTTCATGTCGTCTGCCGTCGGACCGGCGCTCGAATAACCGACCATATCGCCGATACCGCCGGCATTCGCACCAATAGGATCAGGCTTGGGCGGCTCCGGAGTAACTGCAGCGGCAAGAGCCGGTGCAGTTACCGGAGCAGGGGCTGCCTGCTCCGCAGTTGGGGCAGCGGGTTTCGCCGGTTCTTCGGCAAAAATGATGCCCGCTGACAATAGCATCGCCATCAGTACCATTATGCTCATGAATTGTTTCATGATGATCTCCTTTTTCTCTCAGACTACCAGGAATACATAACCGCCAAAGCGATCGTGTCCTGACTCTTCTTGTTTGTGAGATCATGGCGGCTGTCAAAGGTCTGCTTATCCGACCAGTCATGCCTGTATTCAGGTCTGATGATTATGCCGTTTGCAAGCCTGATCTCCGGGGTAATGGTGATCTCCTTGACGCTCTGTTTGATGCCGGTCCTTGCACCGTCACTGTCCTTGAAATATTCACCCCGGACTGCGAGGCTGTACCGACCGGTAAAATCATATTTTGCTATAGCGGCAAACCCATGCCATTTAACGTCATCTGCAAGCGGCCCCATATCCTCTGTTGCATAGTCCGCATTCAGGATCAGGCTCAGATTCTTTACGGGCTTTATGGTTGCAACCCAGTCAAAGAGGAATCTGTTGTTTGAGCTGTTGTCGAGCTGCTCAGGACCATAGCAGGTGTTGAAATACATGGAGAGCTGCTCCATCGGCGCATAGCCGACGCTTAATCCTACGGTCTTTCCCTTGTTGTTGTCGCTGGTATTGTCCCAGCCGTTGACAACATGAAGATTTGCGCTCAGGGCGTCCGTAAAGCTATACCCCACCATGAGACCTGTGTGGGTGAAGGGTATGGCGTAGTTGAACAGGAGTGAACGCGAATAATTCGGATTGTCTTTTGCCTCTATCACCTCTGCGCCGAAATAGGTGGCATATTTACCAAACCGGAGCTTGAGCCCCTTGCCGACAGGCGCAAGATAGTCGATGTACGCCTCGGTAAGATCAAAGGCATCGCTCTTTGAAGGATCATCGCCGTCATTGATGCCCAAGCCGCGCGAATGTATCCATTTTGCAGTCTCGCCGGCTGAAAGCTTCAATTTGAAGCCCACTCCGTTCATCGGCGCATCCTTGGCAAAGACGATCTGCGCAAGGTCAAGATTAAAGCTGTTTGCTTCATGATCAAAAACGCGGAGCCTGTTTTCTCCTGAATCAGGATTTCTGAAATTATACGTGTACCCGCCCTGCAGATTGATGCTCAGACCCAAAGCCTTCTTGATCTCGTCTGCATTCAGACCAACAGGCTTTGCCTCTTCCGCAAAACTGCTGAATACCATTGCAAATACAAAAATCAATGTGAACCACATGCTAAAAATAACCCTTTTCATAATCTCCTCCTGGAATAATATTTTTTTACCGCTTAAAGCGATTTCTTTTGCTCCTGACTGTCTTCATGCTCTTCTTCTGCTCCCTCGTTCCAACGCACCTCCTTTATTCTCAAGCCGTATTTGTGGATCTTATATCCGATCATCCTCTCGGTAATGCCAAGACTCTTTGCCGCACGAGCCATTACCCAGTTGCATTCCTTTAAAGCCTTTATGATCTCTTCTTTCTCAAGTTCTTCAATTCTGTTCTTAAGAGAAGTTCCTGCGTTATTCATAATGCAGGTAACATTGCCAAAACCATGCCAGATCAAAACTGTTTGATTTTTCATAATAATTTGCGTGCACATGGCCTACAATATTGTATTTTACTACAAAAATGTCTGTGATATTAAGACAGACCGATCGAGGACGACAGTCATGCAGCGCGAAGCAAACTAATCGCAGAATCAGGGAGAAACAGTGAGGACCCTCTCAGCAATATCCGGATAATTGGCAACAAAGACCAATTCATCGTCAGTCAGGGCCTTCTGCGTGTGAAGGTTGGCATATTGAACCAGATCGAGAACCCGCCTGGCCTCCTGATCACTCTCGAACGATATGCCGAGCTTGTCGTATACATGTCTGAAGCCCTTGATGCCTCCATATTCACCGGTCGTAATGACACGGCCTGTTTCAAGAAGTTCAGGCTCACCCCTGCCGACATCCTCAGGGTCGTAAAGCTCGTAATTCCTCCTGTCTTTCAGCGCTCCGTCCGCATGGATCCCTGACTCATGGGCAAAGGCGTTGGCTCCCACGCCCGGCTGGTTGATCGGAATCGGCAGGCCAAAGGCGTACGAGGCATATTTCGCGATCTTCCAGGACTTTCTGAGGTCCATCTGCCTGTCGCACTGTAACTTCCTGCTGAGCCCGTGAGAAAATTTCAGTGCAAGCATCGAGGATACCAGATCGCAGTTTCCGCACCGCTCTCCGTATCCGTTGAGCGTGGTATTTATGTAACAGTCTATGCCTGCCTCTGCAGCACCCAGAGCACCTGCCACCGAGACAGCCTCGGCCATGCCGAGGTCATTATGGCAATGCATTTCGATCGGGAATTGCGTTGCCTCTCCCAAAGCCCTGATTCGCTCATAGATGGTGATGGGGTCGTCTGCGCCAAGGGTATCGCAATAACGGAGGCGGTCCGCGCCTGCTTCCTTGCCGGCAAGCGCAAAATCGATCAGCCGCTGAAGATCGGTCCGGGAAGCATCCTCGGCATTGATGCCGACCGTCTCGGCGCCAAACTCCCTGGCAAGTCTGACTGCCCTGGTCATTGACTCAGCAATGTCAGACCATGCTGTCCTGCCCTGGAATTTACCGCTGATCATAATGTCAGAGGTAGAGACCGACAGGTTCAGGTGCCGCAGGTCCGGACAGTTCTGAAAGGCAAGTTCAACATCACCGGGTATTGCCCTGCACCAGCCTTCAAGACGGATACGCCTGAAGGCGCCTGCTTTTTCAAGCTGCAGATTGGCATTGATATAGTTTCTTTCGTGCCTGAGCGTAGGGAAGCCGATCTCGCTCTGAAACACGCCCATCTCGTCAAGATAGAGGTTGATCATGGTCTTGGCAAGCTTCGGCAGCAGAATGCGCGAGGTCTGCACACCATCCCGGTTTGTGACATCAATAAAATATATCTCTCTGGTCATAGTCAATTCACTCTTCAATTCATGCTGCTGCAGAGTTTGCGGCTCAGGCTTGGCGCGTAACGCTGCAATTTCCCGGTGAAACGGGACAGTGGCAAGACTTCCTCGCACGATGGCTCCATAAATATCTCCTCAGGAGGACCGGCCTGTATGACCCTGCCTTCTGCATAAACGATCACGCGGTCTGCAAGAGCAAGGGCTTCATCTGCGTCGTGCGTTATCAGCACGACCGGTATATCGAACGTCTGCTGGATCTCCTTCAGGATCGCCCGCATTTCGAATCGGATCGGCATATCCAGCGCAGAAAATGGCTCATCAAGGAGCAGTGCCCCTGGCCGTCTGATCAATGCACGAGCCAGGGCGACCCGCTGCTTCTGTCCGCCAGAAATCTGCGATGGCAGGCGGTCTTCGAGACCTGTTATGCGGAACATCCGAAGCAGTTCTTTGCAGCGCTGCTCCTGTTCGGTCTTATCGATGCCATGGCCGCCATAACGGATATTCTCTCCTGATGTCATATGCGGAAAGAGCGCAAGGTCCTGAAATACATACCCTATCGAACGCCTCTGGGGGCCGACATTCACGCCTTGCCCTGAATCGAACAGAAGCGTCTCTCCCAGAACTATTTTCCCGTTATCAGGCGCCAGCAGCCCGGCGATCATCTGGAGGGTCATCGATTTTCCGGCACCGGAGTAACCGAAGATCGCCGCGAGTTCATTGCCGATCTCCCATGAAGCATCAAGCGTGAATCCGCTGAGCGCTTTTCGTGCTGAGAATGAGATGCCCATCAGACCGCCCTCCTGTTATACAGGTTTGCGATATAGAGGAATGCCCCGGAGACCGCGGTAAAAAAAGCAACCATGGTTCCGGAGCGGGCCCACTCTCCGCTGCTTGCCATGGAATAGATCGCTATCGGCATGGTGTCGGTCCTTCCCGGGATGTTGCCGGCAAGCATCAGAGTCGCTCCGAACTCACCCATGGCCCTCGCAAAAGAGAGCACTGCCCCGGCTATGATCCCCCTCTTTGCAAGCGGCAGTATGACGCGGAGAGCCGTTTCGAATTTCGAGTGGCCAAGCGTGTATGATGCATTGATCAGGTTCCGGTCGACTGACTCGACTGCAGCACGGGCTGTCTTGATCATGAGCGGAAGGGCAACCACAAAAGATGCCAGCACAGCCGCCTGCCAGGTGAACATAATGGACCATCCGGTCAGTTCATAGAGCGGCCTGCCGAGATATCCATTCCTGCCGAAGATGAGAACGAGGAAGAACCCGGTCACGGTCGGCGGCAGTACGAGCGGCAGCGTCAGGAACATGTCCAGCATTTCTTTGCCTCTGAAACTTTTCATGGCAAGCAGATAGGCAAGGGCCACGCCGACGATAACTATCATTGTCGTCGCAAGAAAAGCGACCTGAATTGATAGTTTGAGCGAAAACCATGCTGCGCTGTCCATGAAAATATCCTTCTTTCCCTCACCCTACCCTCTCCCTAAAGGAGAGGGAGAGAAGAAGGTGAACACAAGACTTTTTTTAACCTCGACCTGTCTTTCTCTTATGGTTCTTCCTTCATCGCAAGATACCATTTTACAGTTTCTCATCATGGCCCCCTCTACCTCGGGGAGAGGGCTGGGTGAGGGGCCATCTTAAACCCGTATCTTCTCAGGATATCGCTGCCTTCCCTTGAAATGACTATGGAAATAAAATTCCGTGCTGCAGCCTCGTTCTTTGTCCCTTTTATTGCGGCTATCTCATATTTTACCGGTGAGTGGCTTGATGCCGGAGCCTCTGCAATGACCTTCAGCTCCCTGTCTCTTACGTTGGCATCAGTGAGAAATACCATGCCGGCATCTGCTTCATTGCGTTCCACATAATCCATAACCTGTCGCACATTTTCAGCGTACACCAGTTTTGACTTAAGATCGTTCCAGAGCCCGAGGGTCCTCAGGGTCTCCTCAGCATACTTACCGGCCGGCACTGTAGCCGGGTTGCCTATGGCGAGCCTGACTACATCACTCTTCTTCAGATCGCTGAATGAAGAGATCCTCACTGATGCGTTCTTCGCTGCAATAAGCACGATCTTATTGCCGGAAAAATCAGCCCTGCTGGTTTCCAGAAGCAGACCTGCGGCCTTCAGCGCATCCATCTCCTTCGATGAAGCCGAAGCGAAGACATCTGCAGGCGCACCCGCCTCAATCTGCTTCTGGAGAAGGCCGGAGGCTGCAAAGTTGAAGACAACCTTTGAGCCAGGATGCTTCTTCTCATAAGACCTGCCGATCTCCTCAAAGGGCGCCTTAAGACTGAGCGCTGCAGAGACCGTGATCTCTGTCCCTGCAGCAGCTTCTTCTGCAAAGAGGACTGCAAGCATGCAGCAGAGAAAAAATAAAAGCAGCCTCTCAAACCATTTCACAGTATTCCTCTCCTATGCGGGCATTCAGCACCTCAAGTTCCATGTCTTTATCTTCGCCGAGCACACCGCAGGCGTCAGCGCGGCACTGCTTGCAATGGGTCATCTGCTCGATATGGGGAGCACAGTCACTCCGCATCTTCGCGATCATATCATTCGACGGCCTCTGCAGGGAGGCGAATTCAGCCTGAGGGATCAGCGGCATGATGTTATGGATGTCAGCCCCCTTCATTCCGGCGAACCAGGCGATCATCGGTATTTCGACATCGTTGATCCCGGGTATGTAGACGGTATTCACCTTCACCATAAACCCTGCATCGATGGCATTAATAAGACCTCTCTGCTGATTGATAACCATCTGTTCAGCAGCCTCCCTGCCCCGGAGCGTTCTTCCCCGATAGCTGACCCAGGAATAGACCTTCTCGGCTACCATATGGGTGAGGGCATTGATCGTGATCGTGATACTCCTGACGCCCACTCGCATGAGGTCTTCTATCCTGTCAGGCAGGCAGAGTCCGTTAGTCGAAACGCAGAGCGTCAGATCAGGAAACGCACGGTGAATGGACGCCATGGTCTCAAAGGTCGAGTCATTGGCCAGAGGATCACCCGGGCCGGCTATGCCGACGACGGTCAGATTATCATTTCGGTCGAGCAGTGCCTCGACCCTCTCCAGGGCCTCATACGATTTCAGAACGCGGCTGGTTATGCCGGGCCGTGATTCGTTTGCACAGTCGTATTTACGAATACAATACCGGCACTGTATGTTGCATGCTGGCGCAACCGGCAGATGTATCCTGCCGAACTTGTGATGCGCTTCCTTCGAAAAGCACGGATGGGTCTTCTTTATGTCTCTGCTCTTGAATAATGGCATCCCTGTCATGATCGTCCACCTCTCTTTCGTAATTTAATATATCTATTGCAAGTGAGGTGCCATTCGCTAAGAGGCCGGAAAGACAGGAGGTTTGGGCTTCACACGAGGGGCGCTTTGCGCCAGTGTTGTAGTTGGTCAGACAAAATTGTAGGTTTCAGCGTGCCGACAGGGGCAGAGATCATGATAACGACAGGCGGAGGCGATTAAGATAGCAGAGGCTCTCCTGGCTGATAATAGATAGCGTCAAGAATGTTTCGCACATTTCCCTGTAGTTTACGCCGAGTTCTTCATGATTGTGCAACGTTCTTTATGGAGCAGAATGATCGTCCTTTTACGCTAATGCCTTCTCCGGCACATGTTCAGCCGGAATTTCGATATGGACCAGAATATCAGGTTTGATCCTGATGGCGCCAAAGAGGGCGCTGAAGGGGGTGATGCCAAAATCCGGCAGGTGCAGGCTGACATCAACAACGTACCGGCTCCTGCTCTCTTTCCTGACATTGAGTGATATTTCCCTTGCCTGACCATGCACGATGAGTTGGCCGGTAACAAGATAGTCCCCATCATGCTTTTTGATTGATGAAGAAGTCAGGGCAATCTCGGGGTAGGTTTCAGCTTGCAGCACTTCTCTGATGATATTATTGTTTATGTCATCCTTGTCCCTGAGGCTCAGGAGATCAGGTCTTTCCCTGCCATCTGCCATGGCGCAATCAACGCGCAACGACTGGGTATCGAAACGGGCGCTGATGAAGTGGTCCGCACCGCCAACGTCGATAAAGAAAGAAGTGACATTAATTCGCAGATCATGCGCAAAACGAGACAGCATGCCTTCTTTGAAGGTGAATATCTGACATGCTGCTGTTGACTGGTCAACTCTCTGCATTGAAAATCTCCTGGAACAATGTGCCTTAATTATATCTTATGGAAGCAGAGAGAGGCAGGTGGTTATCTCTTTGCAGAGCTATAGCAACCGCGCAGAACAGAAATAGTGAAAGAGATCAGGATGTAATGAGGTGATTAGTGAAGAGAAGGCAGAACGACACCAATGAGCCGACCGTGCAACCAGCATAAGCCAAAACCAAACAGCGTTTATTCCGGGTCGGCTCGATTGATTTGTTCTAAGTTTTTTCATGTTATTTTGTATCCTGAATATATAAACAGGAAGATGTATGCAATAGTGAATAATGTTGATAAATAGCCAAGGGCGAGCCCGACAAGAATTAGTCTTTTCCCTGTATTATTTGAAAGTCTCTTGAGTCTGGCGAAGGAGATATGACCGCACACAATGGCGGGCAGACCGGTAATGATGCCAAAGAATAGGCTTGAAATACCAAGCCATAGACACCACTTGGAAAGAGGTTGCCTTTCTTGAGTTGAATTTTCTATTGCCGTCATTGTCTTGGACTTTATTGCCGTTAATTGCTGTTATTTGTCTTTATTGACTTAGAACAAGTTATTATCTAGTTTCAGGAAAGCATATAATATTAGATACTTCCAAAGCATATAGCTTTAGATGCTTTTGGATTTTTTACCTGCCCGGCAAAGCATCTAATACTATATGCATTTCCATTTTTATTCTCAGGCCTGGAATTGACGCGGCGGATGGATCTTGTTTCTGAAAGTCCTGATTGTCTCCCCATTCATTTCGGCCCCTCCAAAAGAACTGAGGCTAATATATCAAGCAGGAAATTATGTGTCAATCCAAAAAGGGATGATCGTGAAAGGCGAGGGTTACGGGGTTCTCCAGCCGCTTGGCCGGGTCATCAAATAGAGCTCTGAGATTACAGATTATTGAATTCATCTACTGAAAGGCCTGCCTGAGATATGAGTTTGCGGAGCAGGCCGGGGCCAAGTTCGTCATGCTGGGGAATTGACAGGGTCCACTGAAAGCCGGGTTTTGTCATCATTACATGAGAACCCTTCTGACGGGAGACAGTCCAGCCAGCTTTCTGGAACTTCCTGACCGCCTCCGGACCGGAACAGAGTCTCAGACTGCCTGCCATTAAACCGCGACTTCAACCAAGCCGGAAGAATCATGCTCCTGTTTCGACTCCATTACTTCAAGCCATCCTTCAACAGCTTCCTTTATATTGGAGATAGCTTCTTCATAGGTCTTGCCCTGGGAAAGGCAGCCCGGAAGCGCAGGAACTTCTGCAACATAATAACCCGCCTCATCCTGTTCAATTCTCACATGCAGTTTCATGCACTCTCCTTTATTCACAAGCTTAAATGCAATTTACCACATGGACTATTTAATGTCAAAACGGTCAGGGTGCCGGCCAATATGAAGACTATTCTCTCGACCGAAAGAAGATCGACGCACCAGTCTGCTGACTCAGGCCATCTTCCTCAAACAGATAAGACCGGTCTTTTCCCACCGGAGCCCTGAATAAAAAGCCAATGCCGGAAGGTTATCCTTATCAGCCAGGAGCTGGAGGCGTTTCAGTTTCCGCTCTTGCGCCCATTTCATGACATATTCAAGCAGTCGGGAGCCGATTCCCTTTCCCCTGTGTTCCCGTGCCACCACAACATCCTCGACCAGGCCGACGCGGCCGCCTTCTGCTGTCGAGATGAGCGTCTGGACTGTGGCCATCCCTACGACAGCACTACCTGACTCAGCGACCAGCAGCAGCGAACCACCCGAGGGATCGTTGATCATACAGCCCAACCCACGGGTCTGTTTCCCGGGATCGGGCTTAAAGTCAGCCTCGATGCTGAAGAGCTCAGTGAGCAGGGCGCACATGCCGGAGATGTCATCTGTCCGGGCCGGCCGTATTGTGACTTCCATGCAATGTTAGAGCGAAATATGGGTCTGACATTTTTTTGTGCAGGTGCGTGCACAGGCCTCGCAACCGATGCAGTTATCCGGATGTGCGACAGACATCACCTTGTTGCCCATGTCGTCGCCGTATTCGTCCTCACCCTCAAAGGGCTTTTCTATCAATTCCAGCACGTCTCTGCTGCAGACCTTGTAGCAGCGTCCGCAGCCGATGCATTTGTTCACATCGATTGATTCAATGAATCGCGGCGTCCATGTCAGGCCGCCCCGCGTATAACTTATGGTTGCCATAATTTCCTCCTTTTTGATAAAGCGATCAGCTGTCAGCATTCAGCTTTCAGTTCAAACAAAACAAATCCTCGCCATGCGCTAATCATTTGTTTTGATGATAGTTGATTGCTCTTATCAGCCTTTCTAATTGCTGACGGCTGATCGCTATTTACTTCTTTTGTCTCGCTGATTGCTAACAGCTGATAGCTGAATGCTTTTTTTACGCTATCGCCTCTCCGCCGGTTTCTGATGTCCTGACCCTTATTGCATTTTCAATGGGCGATACAAAGATCTTGCCATCACCTGTCTTACCGGTCTGATTCAGCTTTATCAGTGACTTCACGATCTTGCCAACCAGGTCATCAGGCACCACCATGGTCAGCATCCTCTTGGGAACGAAAAGTGCGACCGTCGGGAGCGCATGCTCAAGGGCATAGGCCGCAGGTGTCGGTTTCAGCTTTGCGGGGGTGCAGAAGCTGTCCGGCAGGTCAGGGTCAAGGTCGTTGTTGCAGACCATTCCCCTCTGCTTGCCTCTGCCGTCAACGCTCTGGATAGAGAGAGAAGGAAAGCCGAGGTCCTCCAGCACCTTCTTGGTCTCCGGAAGCTTGTCTCTCCGAATGATGGCGGTGATCTCTTTCATAGCACCGCCTCCCCGGTCCGAACTGTGTACGCAGTCTCAACAGGGCTTATGAAGATCTTGCCGTCACCGACAAAGCCAGTTCTGGATTTGTCCATCATGAGCTTGACCACCTTGTCTACATCCGTGTCGTTGACGACCATCATGACCAGCATTTTTGGCAGCTCGTCATAATGTATCGGCCCTACCTGCAATCCCTTCTGCTTTCCTCTGCCGAATACCGGCATCTTGGTGAGCGACGGAAAGCCTGCCCCCTCCAGTGCCTGGACCACCTCCTGCTCTTTTTCCGGCCGTATAAACGCTCTGATCATCTTCATGGTTACTTCCTCCTTGGTAGTAGCTGTCAGCTATCAGCCAACAGCTGTCAGTTAAAATAATTTTTAATACGCTGCTATCATCCGCTTTAAGCTGTGCGCTGACAGCTGATGGCTAATCGCTATTCAACGCTTTTCTGAGCCATGGCGGCGGCGAACTTTTTATAGTCTCAGACAGTTTCAGTACAGACTCCTCAATGCTCACCGGCTCTTTCACCTTCACCGGCATGATGCCCTTCCGGGCAAGACGCGCTGCGGAAGGTCCGCCGATCTCCGTCAGATATATGATCTTGCAATCTGATATCCGGTCTACCTTGTTCTCGACACGCTCGTCATGGATCTTGCCCATGCCCTTTGTCTCTTCAACTGCAGTGTCTCTGCCCTCAGAGAACCTTCGGATCTCGACCAGGGAATGTCCGCTGCTATTGAGTTCATAAATGACAAACATGCCGGCCCTTCCGAAATGCTCGTTTACGCTTATCCCGTCTGTTGTCGCAAATGCAACTTTCATGAGTGCACCTCCTTAGCAAATAATGTTGCTGCTTCCTGTATCAGGGACTGAGTCCCGCGATATCCTATAGTGATCCTGTTGGTATTGCCAAAGACCTTGTACACAGGGAAGCCCGTCTGGAGCAGTGAAGTTCCCAATCGCTTCGCAGTCTCTTCTGCATGGGAGTTCGATATGATCAGATCAAACTCCCCATTAATAGAAAAAAGGTCTCCGACTGCGATACTGTCTGCCTGAATCTTTCCTGCAGCAGCAGAGGACTGAGGCACTACTGCAAGAGAAATATCTGCTGCCATCTCTATGACCCATTTCGAGGTCTGGAGCGCATGATCAGGCTCAAGTGCAATGCATATCCGTTTTGAAGCGAAGAAGGCATGTGCGTCTCTCATGCTGTCTGAAAGGATACGCCGCTGCCTTTCATATTGCGTTGGAACCGGTCTTCCGGCAAGCATGCCGAGCATCTCCATGAATCGGGAAGTGTCCTCCAGGCCCGCAAGACTGTCAAACACCCTGTACTCGACGCCGAACCGTTCTTTCAAGGCTTGTGCTGCAGGCTCCAGGCTCATGCCGATTGCTATGGTAAATTCTGAAGAGCCCATTGCTGCGATCTCCTGCAGCGTGGTGCCTCCTGATGCAAGAGGCGAGATGCCCTGCCTGCTTCCGTCAAGACAGGAGAGGTCCGGCAGAATAATCGGTCTCAGGCCGAATGCCTCTGCCATCTCCCGCAGTTCAAGAAAATCGGCAGGAGTGAGATGAGATCCGGCAAGGATATTGACCTGTCCCTTGACGCACAGAGCATGAGGAAATGCGCCTGGGGCAGAGGCAAGGCCCACAAGGGCCTCAACTGCCTTTGTATAACCTGTTTCGAGCCCGCCCTCATAGTCCGGTGTCGGTATATGCAGGACCGTTGACGCTGAACCGTCAACTGTCAACGTCCTTATTACGGCTGCGATATCATCGCCTTTCACCTCGGTCAGGCCTGATGTCAGCACGCCGATCATATCAGGACTGTTCTTCTCAATGAATCCCCCGACTGTCTTTGACAGTGCCTCATCGCTGCCCATCACCACATCCTCAGCAAAGAGCTTGGTCCCTGCAAGGGCTATCGGCTCTCTGAAATGCTTTGTGAGGAGCACCTTGCCGAGAAAGGTGCAGCCCTGTGCCCCGTGTATAACCGGCAGCGCATTGTCTATGCCCTGCAATGCCATGGCCGCGCCGATCGACGCTGAATGCTTCAGGGGATTGATGAGGCAGCTTTCAGCGGTCAGCTTTAGGCTTTCAGCTTTTTCTCCATCATCTGTATCTGATTTATTTTCTTGTCTGCAAGCTGATCGCTGATCGCTGAATGCCGGCTGTCTGCTGTAAAACCTG
The DNA here is from genome assembly GCA_016214855.1 of Nitrospirota bacterium. Classification (NCBI taxonomy): domain Bacteria; kingdom Pseudomonadati; phylum Nitrospirota; species Nitrospirota bacterium. The sequence goes on from JACRMT010000012.1 coordinate 54,982, forward strand.
ATGCTGTTGCTGATCTGCTCTGCGATATTGACCAGCCCGTCATATCCTGCATACGCGACATGCCGCTCCTGGTTAACATCGATAAAAGGGTATCCTTCCTTGATCGCGAGATACTGGTTTCTTCCTCCTGCCACAAGAATGTCGGCGCCCCGGTCTCTCAGCAGCTTCTTCAGATTTTTCGGCGTTACGTCTTCAACAAGCAGAGCATCATTGCCAAGGATCTGCTTCATCTTTTCTTCGTCCTCGGCAGTGCTCTTCTTTGTTCCTACAGCAACAATCTCTATGCCAAGGTCCATAAGTGCTGATATGAACGACCAGCTCTTCACCCCGCCCGTATAGAGCACAGCTTTTTTGCCGCGCAGATCTTCATAAGGCCTGAGCTTTTCATGCAGCTTCTGCTCTTCAACAGCAATGACCTCTTCAATCCTATCCGGCAGTTGTGGGCTGACAGCTGACAGCTGATCGCTGATCGCTCTTAGTGCCTTCGCCATTTCGGTTCTGCCGAAGAACGAAACCTCCAGATAGGGAATACCGTATTTCTGCTCCATGCCTTTGGCAATGTTGATCAGAGCCCTGCTGCATACAACCACATTCAGCTTTGCCTGGTGAGCCCGGGTGATCTCCTCAAAGGTCGCATTCCCGGTCATACGGGACAATATCGTAATTCCGGCACGCTTCAGAACAGGTTCGATCAGCCAGAGGTCACCAGCAATGTTATATTCTCCGATCAGGTTGATACTGTTTATGAGACCTGCATCGACATCGCCTTCCTGCCCCACTTTGGCAAAGGGGGGTGAGGGGGGATTTTCTGGCCTTTCACCTGTTCCGATGACATGCTCAAGCAGCACTTCACCGGCAATGCGGTTACCAAGGTTCTTGGGTCCGACAAATCCTGGCGCACTCACCGGTATGACCCTGATGCCGAGTTCTTCCTCAGCCTTTTTGCAGACGGCCACAACGTCTTCTCCGATCAGTCCGGACACGCAGGTTGCATAGACGAATATCGCCTTCGGTTTTACGACATCTGCAGTCTTCAATATCCCACGATAGAGCTTCTCTTCCGAGCCATAGACAATGTCCAGCTCGGTCATATCTGTGGTGAAGCCCATTTTATGGAGGCTGCCCTGTGAAGAGCGTGTGCCCCTGCCTTCCCAGGAATTCCCGCAACAGGCGATGGGGCCGTGGACAAGATGGGCCGTGTCCGCAATGGGCTGAAGCACGATCATTGCACCGTCAAAGGCACAGGACTCGCCGCCACGTGAACGGCAGACCTTGTCGCTCTTCCCTGTGCTGCATCCGTGCTCTGTTAATTTATCTATGTTCGTGATCATAGGTGTACCTTCGTCTTAACCCCACCTGACCTCCCCTTGGTAAGGGGAGGAAATATTTCGTTGGATCTCCCCTTTTCATCTCCCCTCCTTACCAAGGAGGGGCAGGGGGAGGTTATCTTTGTCTTTTCACCCATATTTATTACTCTTAACTGCTATTCCTTACCGAATTACATCAAAGCTCGTCGTATCGATCGTATTCCTGTCCAGCTCGTCCAGAATAGTGTTCACGATCATGGTTATCAGATTGAGCGCGCCCTGGTACCCGATGATCGGATACCGGTGCAGATGGTGCCGGTCAAAGAGCGGGAATCCGATCCTGATGAGCGGTGTCCCTGTGTCGCGCGTCAGGAACTTCGCGTACGAGTTGCCTATCAGGACATCAACAGGCTCGGTGAACAGGAGCGACCGCATATGCCACATATCCTTGCCTATATACACCTTGCCATTGACGCCAAAGGGGCTCGATGCAAGCAGCTCGTTTGCCTCTGCCTCGAAGTGTTTGTCGCCATTCGTGCAGACGATATGCACCGGCTCGCCTCCCATCTCCATGATAAGGCTCATCATGCCGAGCAGTTGATCAGGGTCACCGACCAGGGCAAAACGTTTTCCATGCACGTACGGGTGTGAGTCCACCATTGCGTCCACAACCCTTCCGCGCTCTTCCTCGATCGCAGCAGGGACCGGCTTGCCGGTCAGTTTGCTCAGTTCAGCAAAAAAGGCATCCGTGTTCTTGATGCCGATCATCGGAAGGGTCAGTGCCTTCTGGCCCCATTCTTTCTGGATATAATCCATGGTCTTCATCGTCGAATATCTTTGGAGTGCGATCGTTCCGGTTGCATTCACTGCATCCATGGCATCCGGCAGCGGGGTGCCGCCCGGATAGAGCTTGTATTCACCGGTGTTCGGCGAATCAAAGGTCTCGCTCACATCCGCAAGGAGAGTGGCTTCTACTCCCATCAATGCCATCAGCCGCTTGATCTCATGGTAGTTTCCTGTATAGGTGTCGAACCCTGGAATGATATTCACCTTCCCGTTCGATTCGCCCTTCTTACCTTCAGAAAGAGCCTTAAGAATGCCTTTCAGCATGTTGTCGTACCCAACGATATGGGAGCCGACAAAGCTCGGGGTATGTGCAAAGGGCACGGGCAGGTCGTCGGGTATTACATTCTTTTCGCGTGCTGTCTTGATATACGCGTTCAGGTCGTCGCCGATCACCTCTGCCATGCAGGTTGTCGAGACGGCGATCATCTTCGGTTTATAGAGCGTATAGGTGTTCTCCAGACCTTCGATCATGTTGTTCAGTCCGCCAAAGACCGCTGCGTCCTCGGTCATGGAGGTCGAGATCGCAGCAAACGGCTCCTTGAAGTGCCTGCTCAGATGACTCCTGAAGTATGCAACACATCCCTGGGCTCCCTGCACAAAAGGCATGGTGCCGTCGAAGCCTGAGGCACAGAAGACTGCGCCGAGAGGCTGGCATGCCTTTGCAGGATTGATCTTGATGTTCTCCCTCTTGAAGTTGAGCTCCTTATATTCTTCGGTCTTGGTCCAGTCCGAAACTTCCTTCACCTTTTCTGCGGGCCAGGGCCTTTCGAACTCTTTCTTGCGCTCGAACTGGGCCTGATAATCAGGCTGATTGAATAATTCGTTATGGTCTTTTATCTTGATCATTTCTTCCTCCTTAAATTACACCCTCCCCTTTGTCCCCTCCCCTCAAGGGAGGGGGTTATATGGTCCCTCGCCCCATAAGTGAGGGAGAGGGCTGGGTGAGGGGCTTTGCTATGCTTTCTTCCTCCGTATCAAATCCCATGTGGGGCTGTTGACCGTCATGTCCATGTCCCGGGCAAAGACCGGAAATCCGTCAAACCCATGGTAGGGTCCCGAGTAATCCCAGGAATGCATCTGACGGAACGGCACGCCGAGTTTGTGGTATGAATATTTTTCCTTGATGCCAGAGCCGACCATGTCCGGCTTCAGCCTTCTGGTGAACTCCTCAAGCTCATATAACGTGGCGTCGTCCATGATGACCGCACCCTCCTTCAGTTCCGGGTATGTGCGCTTATAGTCATCGCTGTGGCCGAACTCATAACCCGAGGCAACCACTTCCATGCCAAGATCTTCATATGCCCCGATGGTGTGGCGGGGGCGAAGGCCTCCGACATAGAGCATCACTTTCTTTCCTTCAAGCTTTGCCCTGTACTGTTCCACGACTGCATCCATGATCGGCGTGTACTTTGCAATTACCTCTTCCGCATTCTTCTGGATCTTCTCGTCGAATTTGGCAGCGATCTTCCTGATGCTGTCATACGTCTTTGTGGGACCGAAGAAATTGAACTCCATCCAGGGAATGCCGTATTCCTCTTCCATATGTCTGCATATGTAGTTCATCGACCGGTAGCAGTGGATCAGGTTCAGTTTTGCCTTGGTCGCGATGGCGATCTCGTTGAGCGTTGCATCACCCGTGTACTGTGAGATAACGCGAAGCCCCATCTCCTCAAGGATCTTGCGCGAGGCCCAGGCGTCGCCACCGATATTGTAGTCGCCGATCAGGGCAACATCGTAAGGAGTCGAAACATCAAGCTGCCCTTTGCCAAGCACGTAATCCTTGATCGTATCGTTCGCAATATGATGACCCAGGGATTGGCTCACACCGCGGAACCCTTCACATCTCACCGGGACGATCGGATAGTTGAACTCCTTTGCCACGCGCTTGGACACAGCCTCGATATCGTCTCCGATCAGACCGACCGGACATTCGGAGAGTATGCCGATGCCCTTGGCGAGCGGGAAGAGCCCCTTCAACTCATGGAGCGCGGCATCAAGCCCCTTGTCACCGCCGTACACGATATTCTTTTCCTGAAAGTCAGTGGTGATATGCATGGTGCCGAACGTATCGATGCCGGTCTGACCGTTATAGTAGTTGCGGCGCGACCACCAGCTGTACTGACCGCAGCCTATGGGGCCGTGGCTGACCGTGATCTGATCTTTGACCGGGCCCCAGACAACGCCCTTTGCCCCTGCATACGCGCAGCCCCTGACCGTCATAACGCCCGGACGGGACTTGACGTTCGACTTCACCTGGCAGGTGCTGCACTGGCCCGAAGGATCGTTCGCAGCAAGATGCTTTGCCCGGTCCTTCTTCGACTTTTCCGGATATGCATCCAGGACTTCCTCTATCATTTTTTGTGTATCTTTAATTGCAGTGCTCATTGGTTTCTCCTTCTGTATTGGATAATGCGTGAACGCGTTTACGCGTGGATGCGTGCTGAGTTTCTCATGTTTTTACGCATATCCGCTTCTACGCATCTGCGCGTCAGCGGCTACGCTGCCTCTTCTTTTTCCATAATGCCGTAATCCATCAGCAGCCGTTCCAGTTCGTCCATGGTGATCGGCGTCGGGATCACGAAGTTTTTGTTGTCAGCGATCTTCCTGGCAAGCTCCCGGTATTCGTCTGCCTGCGGGTGATCAGGCGCATAATCGATGACGGTCTTTCTCCGAAGCTCTGCGCGCTGCACCTCGTTGTCACGAGGCACGAAGTGGATCATCTGGGTCCCAAGCTTGCTCGCCAGCTCTGAGATAAGCTCAAACTCCATGTCTGTTTTGCGGCTGTTGCAGATCAGGCCGCCCAGGCGAACTCCGCCGGACTGGGCATATTTCAGGACTCCGCGTGAGATATTGTTCGCTGCGTACATGGCCATCATTTCACCAGAGGTGACGATGTATATCTCTTTTGCCTTGCCTTCGCGGATCGGCATCGCAAACCCGCCGCAGACCACGTCGCCTAACACATCATAAAAAATAAATTCCGTATCATCGCCATATGCTCCGTTTTCTTCAAGGAAGTTTATGGCCGTTATAACGCCACGGCCTGCGCAACCAACTCCCGGCTCAGGGCCGCCCGATTCAGCGCACCTGATGCCCTTGAACCCGGTAAGCAGCACTTCATCCAGATCCAGGTCCTCTACCGTGCCCTTTTCCCGCGCCATGTCCATGACCGTGTTCTGCATCTTGCGGTTGAGGATAAGCCGCGTTGAGTCTGCCTTGGGGTCGCAGCCGATAATCATGCACTTGCGGCCTGCCTCTGCGAGTGCTGCTACCAGGTTCTGTGTTGTTGTTGATTTGCCGATGCCGCCCTTGCCGTAAATTGCTATCTGTCTCATGTAATCCTCCTGATGATAGAGTTTGTAATTCTTTGTCATTGACCATTGTGCAATTGACATGCCAGACATGAAATCCCTGCAGATATGATCTTTTCAATACGTCCCTGTCATTACTTGAAGACATTTATGTAGGCTAATAAACAATTCTGTTGTTTGCAAAATACCCGGCGTCTGCGGATAGAAGAGCATGCTTATGTGGTATAGTTTCCCTATGAGGAAGGCAACGAAAGAGATAGCAGACAGAGCGGTTATTATCAACCTTCTAAACAGCTGCCATGTCGGCAGACTCGGCACGAACGGGAGAGACGGATACCCCATGGTCAAGCCGCTGAATTTCGCCTGCTCTGACGACCGGCTCTATTTTCATTCGGCGATTGAGGGCGAAAAGATCGATGATATACAGCGGGACAACCGGGTCTGTTTTGAAATTGACCTGCCGATCGCGTTCGTGAAAGGCGAAGAAGATCCCTGCAAAGCCTCATATCGTTACCAAAGTGTGATCATCAGGGGAAGAGCATCTATCGTGGAGGACCGGCAGGAAAAGGTGTTTGCCCTTTCCTGTCTTATGAACAAATACCAGCCTGAGGGCGGATATGGGGACTTTCCGGAAGAGAAGCTGAGGATAACCGGTGTTGTCAGAATTGATATCGAGGAGATGGTCGGCAAGGAAGACCTGGGCAGGTAGATTTGCCATGATGAGTGATCACTGTTACGTGTTTAATTGCAGCCTCATTTACTAACAATTCAATATTCAAGACTATGGAGGCATGGTATGGAACTTTTCGAGGCGATCGAGACAAGAAGAAGTGTGAGAAAGTTTTCGGACAGGCCCGTTGAAGACGAGAAACTGCAGCGGGTCCTTGAAGCAGTACGCATGGCCCCTTCGTGGGCAAACATGCAGTGCTGGCGTTTCGTCGTAGTGAAGGAAAAGGCGGTCAAAGAGCAGATCAGCGAGTTGTCCTATGTGGAGTCTTTCTTTGCACCAAAGGGATATAAGGTCAATCCTGCAAAAAAGGCACTTGCCGAAGCCCCTGTAGTGATCGTTGCCTGCGCAGACCCTGAGAAATCAGGGGTATTGTGGGACCAGACGTATTATATGACCGATCTCGGCATTGCCTGCCAGAACCTTTGGCTCGCTGCCCGCGGACTTGGCCTCGGCACGGTCTTTGTCGGTGTGTTCGACGAAATAAAACTCAGGGAACTTCTCGGCATTCCCTCGAATATCAGGGTCGTGGGCCTTTTTCCTCTCGGCTATCCTTTTGAGGAAAAGACAGGAGGGCCTGTACGGAAACCGCTGAACGAGATCGTTTTTATGGAGAAATGGCAGAGTTAATTTTATTCATAAAATCCCTCCTAACCTCCCTTTGCCAAAGGGAGGAATTAGTGACCCCTCTTTGGCAAAGAGGGGCGAGGGGAGATTTATTCAATGCAAACACTATTTCAAGAACTGCTGATAATCTGCCTGCATGAACCTCATTCTTCTTTCTGAAGACGATTTCACGGGGCAGAACTGTGTACAGCTAAAGGGCCGCAGACTGAAACATATCCTGACCGTGCACCGCGCCGTTCTGGGCGACCAGTTATCAGTAGGCCTGCTGAACGGACCGCTCGGAAAAGGGACCGTCACCACGGTGACGTCTGAGACCATCACCCTGGAGCTGCATCTCGGCCAGAAGCCGCCTGCCCCGCTTCCAATCACGCTTATCCTCGCCCTGCCACGCCCCAAGGTGCTGAAGCGCGTGCTCATTGCCGCATCCTCCATGGGCGCGAAAGAGATCTTTCTGATCAACGCCTTTCGCGTAGAAAAAAGCTTCTGGAAAAGCCCGCTGCTGAACAGGGAACGCATTGATGAATTTCTGACCCTCGGCCTTGAACAGGCAAAGGATACGCTTATGCCTGAGGTGCATCTCAGACCGCTGTTCAAACCGTTTGCAGAGGACGAACTGCCTGCGATCATAAAAAACAGTCTCGCGCTTGTCGCCCATCCTGCAGCGCAGCATCCCTGCCCCCGGGGCACGAAGGAACAGGTCACCCTTGCGATCGGCCCTGAGGGAGGTTTTATTGCTTATGAGATCGAAAAACTTGTCTCTCTCGGGTTCAGCCCTATAAGCCTCGGAGAACGTCCCCTGCGTGTCGAAACAGTTGTGCCTGCCCTGCTTTCAAAGTTATTCTAAGACATGCGATGCAATATCGATCTTCACGTTCATTCAGTCAACAGCGGAGACAACCCGGCCGATCCAGAGGAAGTGGTCCAGAAGGCCATCGAGCGAGGACTGGACGGCATCGCCTTTACAGAGCACTACTATTATGAGGCTTCTGAAGGCGTCGAACTCCTGCGCGAGAAATACGGCAGTCAGATCATGATCTTCAGGGGTGTCGAGTTCTCTGCTGCTGAAGGCCACTGTCTTGTTTTTGGCGTGAACACGGACAGGCTGTCGATCAAATACGCACCGATAGCAGACCTGGTCAGGATCGTGAACGAACATGGCGGCATCTCGATTCCGTCACATCCTTACCGCGGAGTCAACAGCATCGGCGACATGATAAAGAACCTGCACGGGCTTTGCGCCCTGGAAGGATACAACGGCTGCAATATGCACCCCTTCAACAAGAAGGCTGTTGATACAGCACAGGCACTGAACCTCCCTTTCACAGGAGGTTCAGATGCACATGCTGCCGGGGAAATCGGTTCGTGCTACACGGAATTTTCTGATATCGTTACGTACGACAATTTCATTTCTCTGCTGAAACTGGGCAGGTATAAAGGTATTGATACCCGCAGAGTCAGCCGGATGTGGCCATTCTGACAGGTCTTCGCCTCTATGCTGCCGCAAGGGCTGCGCCTTTTCCGTTATATACCTCTGCTGAGCGCTCTTTCGGAATGAACTGCAGCCCCAGGTTCCCTTTCTCATCATAGTCAAAGACAACCTTTTCCCTGACCAGGACCGAAACAGTATAGGCAAGGTCTTCGAGCTTTTCTGCCAGGCCTGCAGGAGTCCTGTCCTCAATATCGTAAAGTTCAAGGATATCAATGATATCCTCAATGTCGCCGGTATTGTAAGACTCGAGGATAATGCCGCCCTCCGGCGCTGAACCATCGCCGAGCCTCTCATTGGCCTTTGTGATCTGGTGTTTAACTCTCATAAGGCATACATTGTATATTTTTGCATCATCCATGATCCTTCTCCTTACCTTAAGTATTGATTATCTCCATAATTAGCAAGCTCCGTGCCAGGCCTATAATGAAGCATTACCGGGCCATTATAGCCATACAACACGCCTTTAATGATTAAATAATGCCCATTGTGTATATTATTTATACAGATAAATGGGCTTTCAGCGGCAATGGCAGCAAACATGATCGCCAACCTCCTTTCCACGGCACTTTTCATGCCTTCAGACCCCGGGAGCAGGACTAATTTACCCAAAAAATCTGAACAAATGCCCTCTCTCCAAGTCATATGGTCTCATGCGTAAAGGGATAAAAGGGGGGGCGTTGCTCCTGGCAAGACCTGTTTAAGAGGCCTGATTAATCTAACCTTAGCAAGTCATCGAAGAGACGATTCACAGGTGCTGTCATATCCCGGAGAGGGATCTTCTTCCGAGTCAAGCCGTGCAACGATTTTTACATAGCGGCATTGTGACTTTGTCTCAACTGCTCTGGAACAGTAGTGAGACCTAATGAAAGTTACCGGATCATCAGGGGCAACCCCTGTAAGGGCAGCGAGAATGGCCAGGGCAGTTCCCGTCCTTCCGTGTCCGCCGACACAGCAGACCATAACATGCAACGCATCTTTTCCCATGCGGAGTCTCAATCCCCTGAGATCCTCTATGAGCGCCCTCCAGTTGTCCTCTGTCAGGGACGGTATTCCACCGTCAGGCCAATCTATCCGTATTACCTGTTGAGCATGAACTTCAGAAGAGTTGCCACCCGCGCCGGAAAATTCCTCGCAGCCTTCAACCTCAGCCCCGCAGTCGATGATAACATCCATATCATCGGTGTTTAACCCACGGTTGCTTCCAGCCCCGTAGAAAAGCAGCCCCTCGGAATAAAAGGCGTTTCGTGTGCCCCAGTGACATGATGTCACCGCGTCTCCTTCAGTCTTCTTCACAACTACATTGTACGACTTCCTTTAAGCCGAAATCTACCGGCAGATTCCGGCGTCATATATCGAGACAGCATTACTCAAGATTTTCGAACCCCACTGTACCGGCCGATAGAGACTGCTATCGGAGGTCTTTAACTCAGGGATGCCATCTGCCAGTCTCAGGGTATAGGCGCGTACCAGCAGGTCCTTCGCAAAACTGAAGACAGGGAGCGGGCCATCGATATCCAGTATGGAGCTGTTTTTTTTCAGGTCAAGTATGTCCAGGTACTTCCGTTTGTGCCAGACATGAAACCCCGTTTCAATCTTGTTAAATACCAGTCCCCCATGATGGCTGAGATCTACACAGTGATCCACAAATATTTCATCAGGCAGGGACCAGTATTTCAGGGTCGTCTCACAAATAATGGCCCAGGCAGTCCCTCCATAGGGCTGAAGCCAGCACTCAAGGAAAACGTCCCTGAGTTTAGGCAGTGCGTCCCTGGGGTCATATTCTTCAGCAAGACGATAGGCGGCCTTTCTGTCCAGGACACTCGATATTTCAGGTATGACGATACCGCAGCGCTCGTGCGCGTGGCGCGCTTCTCCGAAACACATCTTGACCAGCGTATCAAAAAGAACGCTGGCCAGCAGCCGCTTGAACCCCTGGCGCCTTGCACATAAATCCTCTCTCAATCGCAGGCGTGCATGAGAGGTCTCGTGCGGACCAAGCCGCAGAAGCAGGTCTTCGAGCAGATAAAAACTCGATACCCAGTAGATAAGGTCTTTTTCTGTTTCCATCGCCTTCGTTGGAGGGCTGCCGGACTTGCCTGAAGCTGAAGGGTTACAATGAAAGCCCCGCTGATTCTTATTAATTTTTGCCGTCATGAAGAAAATACCCTTAGATTCCTAAAGTGAGCATAAACCGTTTCTCCCTCCTCCAGCTCCAGTGTCTGGAAGCGGTCTCTGCTCAATTCAGCCTCTATCTGTTCTCCGGTGAAGTGTTCGCGGAGTTCAAGTTGTGCAACCGCTCCTTTGGCAATAATGCGCGTAATCGTTGCTGTCAGGGCAGGTTCTCCGTTGCGTTTCTTCAGGATTTCGATATCGTGGGGCCTGACGTAAGCCACGGCCGGGATATCGTCAGCGTCGGAATGCTCCGGCGTCTCAAATTCCAGGTCGCAGATGCGGGCCAGTCCCCGGTGCATCCGGCCGTGGAAAAGGTTGACGTTGCCCAGAAACTGGTAAACAAAAGGGGTTGCAGGATGATCATACACAAAGTCGGGAGCTCCTGCCTGCTCGATGCAGCCTTTGCTCATAACTACAACCTCATCCGATACCTCCATGGCCTCTTCCTGGTCGTGGGTGACGAATACGCTGGTAACATTCAGGTCGTCGTGAAGCCGCCTCAGCCACCTTCTCAGTTCCTTCCTGACCTTCGCGTCCAATGCGCCGAAAGGTTCGTCAAGCAGCAGCACCTCAGGTTCTACCGCGAGAGCCCTGGCAAGGGCCACACGCTGGCGCTGGCCTCCGGAGAGCTGGGACGGGAAATGGTCCGAAAGCCACTCGATTTGAACAAGTCGCAACAGTTCGGTCACTCTCTCCAGAATCTCTGTTTTCCCCGGCCGTTCAGAACGCGGACGCACCCTGAGGCCGAAGGCGACATTCTCGAAAACCGTCATATGTCTGAAGAGCGCGTAATGCTGAAATACAAAGCCGACCTTTCTGTCACGGACATGTTGGCCTGTCGTATCTTTGCCGTTGATCAGAATCGCACCCCTGTCCGGGGGCTCGAGGCCCGCGATGATCCGCAGCAGCGTCGTCTTGCCGGACCCGGACGGCCCAAGCAGGGAAACCAGACCGCCGGAGGGTATCACCAGGGTAATATCCCTCAGGGCCGTGTAATTGCCAAACGTTTTCGTAATCCCTTTTATATCAATGCTCATATTATTCCTCCTCCTGTCTCTTTCCGCTCATGCCCGGCTGCCCGGTGCTTCCATTCAACAAGGGCTTTTGCGACAATGGTTACCAATGCCAGCATGATAAGAAGCGAGGCCACTGAAAAGGCGCCCACAAAATCATACTCGTTGTAAAGGATCTCAACATGCAGGGGGACGGTATTGGTGAGTCCGCGTATGTGACCTGAAACAACGGACACGGCCCCGAATTCTCCCATGGCCCTCGCGCTGCAAAGAATTGTCCCATAGAGCAGGCCCCATTTAATATTCGGCAGGGTGATCCTGAAAAAGGTCTGCCACCCGCCTGCGCCAAGGACCGTTGCAGCCTCTTCCTCATCCGTGCCCTGGGCCTGCATGAGAGGGATAAGCTCTCTTGCCACAAACGGAAACGTCACAAAGACTGTGGCCATTACAATGCCCGGGACGGCAAAAATGACCTTAAGCCCTGATTCGGCGATGATGGGCCCGAGCAGGCCATAGATACCGAAAAGCAGTACGAATATCAGCCCTGATATCACCGGGGACACGGCAAAGGGCAGATCAATAAGCGTCGTCAGCAGACCTTTTCCGGCAAAATCGAATTTCGCAATAAGCCATGCCGCGGCAACTCCAAACAGAAGATTACACGGGACTGCGATGGCCATCGCCAGCAGACTCAATCTGATAGCAGAAATCGTATTGGGCTCGGCAATAGCCTTAACATATGCAGTAATGCCTTTTTCGAATGCCTGCCCAAATACGGCTGTCAAGGGAACAACAATGAACAGACCGAGAAACAGAAGGGCTGTCGCCGTCAGAGACCACCGCACAAAGACAGACTCTTCATTGATCCTTTGATGGTGCGAAAAAACCGGCTGCTGCTCCGCAAGTTCCTTTATCTTTGAAATATACATGGCATCCTACCTTAATGACCGTCTCCACCACTGAAACAGGTTTATCACCAGCAGCAGCGTGAATGAAGTAACGAGCATCACCACGGCAATAGCCGTGGCGCCGGTAACATCATGCTGCTCCAATTTAGTCACAATCAGAAGCGGCACGATTTCGGTCTTCATCGGCATGTTGCCGGATATGAAGATGACAGAGCCGTATTCTCCCAGGGCACGCGCAAAAGCAAGGGAAAATCCGGTAAGCACCGCAGGGAAAAGATAAGGGAAAATGATCCGGGAGAAAATTTGAAACCTTCCCGCTCCAAGGGTCGCTGCAGCCTCTTCGACCTCCCGGTCAAGATCTGCAAGCACCGGCTGGACTGACCGAACAACAAAGGGCAACCCTATGAATGTCAGGGCAATAATTACCCCAAGGGGAGTGAAGGCTATTTTAATGCCGATCGCCTCGGCGTATCTTCCGATCCAGCCATTGCCGGAATATACCGCAGTCAGCGCAATGCCCGCAACCGCAGTCGGCAAGGCAAAGGGGATATCCACAATACTGTCGAAGATGCGTCTGCCCGGAAAGCGGTACCGCACCAGCACCCATGCGACGAGCAGGCCGAAGAAGCTGTTGATCAGTGCCCCGGCAAAAGCCGCTCCGAAACTCAGCCTGAACGACGCCAGCAGCCGTGCAGAGGTGATCGCCTCCAGGAACTGGCCAGTGGGAAAACCCGATGCCCTGATAAAAATCGTAGACAGGGGAATCAGCACGATCAGGCTGAGATAGAGCATGGTTATTCCCATGGCAGGGCCAAAACCGGGGAGTACGCTGTGATGCCTTAATTGAAATGTCATTGTTTTCTCGCTCACTTCCTGTATCAGTATACCCCTGCAGGTATCAGCTTGTGATTCGGTATTGTGTAGACAAGACATGAGACATCGTTTGAAACAGCCTTGTAACGGAATGGGGAATAAACAATGTCTATATCCTCCTCCTTTACATACTGCACGATCATATCTTCAGGAGACCCTTCGGCCACTATGACCTTTGACCAGATACCGGCCGCTTCTTCCTGAAGTGTCTTCCCTGCTTCTTCGAGATATCGTAGTGACTCCTGTCTTGCTGTCACCTGTGCTCTGTATCCACCCTCATAATCAATGAACAGATTACTTCTAAATACATGAAGCAGGATAAGCCTTCCGTTTTCCTGGCGGGCCTTTTCGATGCCGGTCCGCAGGGCATGCTTTGAGCAAAGTGAGCCATTATAAACAACCAGAATATTCATATCGTTCTCCTTCATTTCTGGGGCTGGTAGATCTGGTCGAAGTTGCCCTTTTCACTGAAGTGGATCTTCTGCGCCTTCTGCCATCCGCCGAATACTTCGTCAATAGTAAAGAGCTTTACCTTTGCAAACTGTTTTCCGTATCTGTCGGCGACAGATACCAGGCGGGGACGGTAATAGTGCTTCGCAGCAATCTCCTGACCTTCTTCTGTGTATAGGTAATCCAGATACGTCTGGGCAACCGTCCTTGTATTCCGCTTGTCAGCAACCTTGTCCACAATTGCTACCGGAGGTTCCGCCAGGATGCTGATTGACGGGGTAATAATTTCAAAACCATCTTTACCTGTTTCCTTTATGGCGAGCAGTGCCTCATTTTCCCATGCCAGCAGCACATCTCCTATGCCCCGCTGCATAAAAGTGATAGTGGAACCTCTTGCTCCCGAGTCGAGCACAGGAACATTTTTGAACAGTTTTGTAACAAAATCCTTTGCCCTGGCATCATCCCCTTTAAGCTTTTTCGTGACATAGCCCCAGGCTGCAAGGTAGTTCCACCTTGCGCCGCCTGAGGTTTTAGGGTTAGGGGTTATTACGGATATGCCAGGCCTGACAAGATCGTCCCAATCCTTTATGCCCTTGGGGTTCCCCTTGCGCACGAGAAACACAATAGTCGAAGCATAAGGCGCGCTATTGTTGGGAAGTCTCTTCTGCCAGCCGTCGCGTATCAGCCCGCTCTTCTGTATCTCATCGATATCATACGAAAGCGCCAGGGTCACCACGTCAGCCTCCAGTCCGTCGATGACCGCCCGAGCCTGTTTCCCCGATCCGCCATGGGACTGATTGATCGCGATCTTTTCACCTTTTTTTGAAAACCAGTGTTTTACAAAGGCAGCGTTAAAATCCTGATAAAGCTCTCGGGTCGGATCGTAGGACACATTCAAAAGGGTGACATCGGCCCGAGTCCCTGCCGGAAGTGTGATAATTGTCAATGTTGCGACGACGAAACATATAATGATATTTTTCATAATAGGGTCTCCTTATGTTCTTTCCTGCTCGTAAACTACGCGGTTTAATTCCTGCTGTTAGCGTGTAATCCGCACTCTTTCTGGTCTTTCGTTTCCCACCACCAGCGGCCTGCCCTGACATCCTCTATAATCCTGACTGCACGGGTACAGGGTTCACAGCCTATGGACGGGTATCCCTCATCGTGAAGGCGGTTGTAGGGAATATCATATTTCTTTATATAAGCCCATACATCGGTCTCTTTCCAGTCTGCCAGCGGGTTGATCTTTACAATGTTTTTATTGGAGATATCAATCTCAACTTTTCTGATATCAGTCCGTGTGGGGGACTGTTCCTTTCTCAATCCGCAGATCCAGGCGTCCAACTCTTTGAGCTTTTCCCGTAAGGGTTCCACTTTTCTGACATTGCAACATAATTTACGTTCCTCTATTCCCCGGTAAAATGAGTTGAACCCGTGCCCGTCTGCCAGTTCCTGCACCCGCTGTCTGTTTGGGAAACATACCTCTATCGTAATACCGTATTTTTTTATTATTTCGTCCATCAATACATAGGTCTCCTGCGGCAGCCGGCCTGTGTCGAGAGTAAATATCCGCACGCGCGGGTTGATCCTTACAGCCATGTCTATCAGAACCACGTCCTCTGCCCCGAAACTTGATGCTACGGCCGATTTTTCGCCATAAACCTCAAATGTCCGGCGCAAAACATCTTCGGCGGTTCCGGAATCCAGCTCCACCTGTGCATCTGAAAATCTGCTAACCATTGTTTGATTCCTCCTCTGTTGCATGATATACATATCTGCTATCGGCCGCCTCAGCAGATTCACCGCTGTGCAAGGCTGCCTCTCTCTCTTCCTTCAGTCCTGTCATGATCTTTATCGCGGCATCGAAATCCCCTGCCTCGGCAAAGGTCACCGCTTCGAAAATCCTTTCCAGCTTTTCCCTGATACCCATGACAGCATTCCTTTCTGAATCGTTATATTTAAAACCTCTTTTGCAACTCGCATGCCATGCCCTATTTCCAGCTAACTATGAGCATCAGGCAAGCGAATTAAATAAGAGTTGATTAATATTTAACCACTATGTATATTATTTATCAGAGGTAGGCCATGAAGAAAATTATCGTTTTTACAAAAGATCCGTCGCTGAAAAAAGAACTTTCATCTGTATTGCCGAAGGACTACAGGCTGGTCACCGAGGCAACAAGGGAGAAGGAGGCGTTCATCTTTTTTGATATAGACACTATGAAGCCGGGCCTGATCCGTGAGCTGAGCGAACGGAATTTCGTGATTGCCGCTACCAGCCAGAAATGGACTGAGCCGGTTATGGAGGCTGCTACGTTCGGGGCCTACGAGGTTGTACACCGGCCCATCTCCGCAGAGACCGTGCTCCCGATCCTCAGAGAACTCGGCGCGTTCAGCGAAGAACTGCAGAACCACATCAACCTTGCGAGTCTTCCTCCTACCCCGACTTGCGCCATCGTCGGCCAGTCACCCATGATCATGGATGTCTGCAAAAAACTGGCAAGGCTCTCACAGGTCGATGCGCCGGTGCTGATCACCGGCGAGACAGGAACGGGCAAGGAGCTGATCGCCGAATCGATAGCCCAGCTCTCCTCGCGCTTCGGCAAGCCCTTTGTAGTTGTCAACTGCGCTGCCATGCCCGAGAATCTTCTGGAATCCGAACTCTTCGGCTTTGAGAGAGGGTCATTTACCGGAGCTGTTGCTGCAAAAGAAGGTATACTGAAGATCGCGGACGAAGGCTGCGTATTTTTTGATGAGGTGGGAGAGCTGCCGCCTTCTCTTCAGGGAAAGCTTTTGCGCTTTCTCCAGACCCAGACATTTTATCCCATTGGCAGCACCAAAGAAGTGCAGGTCAACGTACGGGTGATTTCTGCTACAAACAGGGATCTGGGGATAATGGTCAAGGAGGGCAAATTCAGGGAAGATCTCTATCACAGACTGCGGGTCACTTCGATCCATATCCCGCCTCTACGGGAGCGCAAGAAAGACATACTTCCGCTCGTCACTTTTTTTGTGAACAAATACAAACATACTGCACCTCGTCAGATCAAGGGACTTTCAAAGTCGTTTCTGAAGAAACTGGCCTCCCATGACTGGCCCGGCAATATCCGCGAGCTTGAAAATGTCATCCGCTCGGCCCTGGCCTTATCCAAGACACAACACCTCACTACTCATGAGCTGAAGGAACTCGGCAGCAGACCTGTTGCCGTTTCCCAGCCGGAAATAACGGAGTCTGTCGCCTCTGCAATAATCCCTTTTGTAAAAAATGCCATCGAAAAAGGCGAGAAAAATATCTATGACAGGGTGCATAATGAGATCGATAAATCGCTGATCAGTTATGTGCTGTCTTCCACAAGGGAAAACCAATCAGAGGCCGCGCGTATCCTTGGCATCAACCGCCTCACCCTCAGAAAAAAACTGAAATGATATTTATTGCCCGCTATTTTCTGAACATCTGGTGGCAGCTTACGCAGCCATCGAGGAGCTGTTTTGTCAAAGCCAGCATCTTCTTCTGGTCGTTCTTGTGCGCTGCGTGAGCAAGGGTCTCAAGCCTGGCATGGAAATCTTTATCCATCTTGACGAACTCCTTAACCTTCCCGGAATTCTTCGGTATGGTGACCTTCCCGGCTTTCACTCCCTCATGGGTCTTCTCCATGGCGCCGTGCATGGACTCGATCGCTGCATGCACCCTTTCACCGTCTCCCAATGCAACGCCTGAAAACACAGAACGGAACACTTCATCAAGCTGCACCATCTCCTCTATCAGGGGATTGGCCCCGTTGTCAGCTGCTGCGTGCATCTTACTGTGGTCATGCCCTTCAGACATGGCTGCGTACACTGCCGGAACAGCCGCTGTAAGGCCCAATACCAACCCTGCTGCGATCTTCTTTCCTGTCTTCTTCACTAGATCACCCTTCCTTTTTCAAAAAATGTGTTCTTATCATAACAAGGCCAGAAATCGTCTGCCTTGATCTAAATCATACTCTGTTCTGAGCCCTGCTGCATTACATTTAACTTCTTGCCGAATGGCTTGCCTGCCGGTATACTGGTGAAGATGGAACAGATAAAGCCTAACATCATTGAATCTGTGCAATTTCTTGCCGCGACTATCGGACAGAGAAGCTGGAAAGATCTGGACAAGCTCGCTGCATCAGCAGACTTTATCGAAGAGAGCTTTCATGCTTCGGGATGCAAGACCATACGGCAGCCCTTCTTCTTCAAGGGGAATACCTATCAGAATATCATCACAGAGGTCCGGGGCACTGATCCTGACTGCCGGGAAATCCTTGTTGTGGGCGCCCACTATGACTCCTGCGAGGGCACGCCGGGAGCTGACGACAATGCAAGCGCAGTGGCTGCGCTGCTTGAACTTGCACGCCTGACAAAGGAGAGGCCACTCAGCAGAACCGTGCGCTATGTGGCCTTTTGCCTTGAAGAACCGCCTGCATATATGACACACCACATGGGCAGTTATGTTCATGCGGAAAGCCTGAATGATGAAGGAGCTAAGGTCTTTGGCATGATCTCGCTTGAGATGCTGGGTTATTACAGCGACGAAGAAGGGACGCAGTATTATCCGTCGTCGCTCTTCAAGCCCTTCTATCCGAACACCGGCAATTTCATCGCCTTTGTCGGCAACTTCTCTTCACGCAATTTTTCGAACAGCGTCAAATCTGCCTTCAGCTCTGTTTCGTCATTTCCTGTCGAATCCCTGAACGGGTTTTCGATCATTCCGGGCGTGGACTTCTCTGACCACCGGAACTACTGGAAGTTCGACTATCCTGCGTTCATGATCACAGACACTGCCTTTTACCGCAACCCGAATTACCACGATTCCGGCGATCTGCCTGATACGCTGGACTACAACCGGCTTGAGCAACTGACCAAGGCCTTGTATGAAACATTTCGAATTGTTTAATGTGACGTGTAAAACAGTGCGGCAACGGACAATTCCCGAAAACAAATCACACTTATTCGGCGTCGGTGTTGATGCTGACGTTATACATTCTGTTGTTCCAGTTTTACCGTTGCTTCGGTCAATTCCTCCAAAATAGCAATAAAGTCTTCCTCAGTATATTCTTTCAGTTTCATTATGCCGGCATTAATGACATAGGCAATCTCGTTTCCTTGATGGACCGTATTTGGCGTTGGTCTTTTATAACTGATCATAAATGTAGGCTCCTTGTTTAGTTCTCTAAGTGGTGTCATGGCAATTCGTATTGACATGGAAGAGACGATAAACAAAGAGTTAAAAGAACAGGCAACTTTTCTGTTTTTGTATTGTCCACTGATTTTCATGAAAACAGGTAATATGGGAAATGAATATTCTACTGATGTGTTAAGCAGTTTTGATAAAGCTTGAAATTTCGGTTTCCAATAATAACCATTGCCGATATTCAGAGCGACTCTGAAAAAGAGAACAGCTGCGAAAATGCCTATAATTTGTATTACTGTCATAATTTTATTTCAATGCATAACATTGTCTTTTTATAGCATGAGAGTTTTCATCATTCTATGGACAAGTGGTGGTAACGTCAAGAAAAAACCGACCGCAATATCCCTTTCCTCCTCCAAATTCCGCTTCATGCTATAATCCCCCATGCGTTTTATTGCCGACCTGCATATCCATTCGAAATATTCCCGCGCAACCAGCAGGGACCTGAACCCGGAGAACCTCTGGAAATGGGCGCAGCTGAAAGGCATTTCTGTGGTCGGTTCCGGAGATTTCACGCATCCCCAGTGGATCAAGGAACTTGAGGATAAGCTCGAACCTGCAGGCAATGGACTTTTCAGCTTGCGAGAATCTTTCAGAATTGACGATATACCAGATTCCTGCAGAGCAGAGGTCTCTTTCATCCTCTCTGCCGAGATCAGCTGCATCTATAAAAAGAACGACAAGACCAGAAAGATTCATACGGTTGTCCTTGCGCCCGGCTTTGCAGCTGCAGAAAAGATCAATACCCGGCTCAAACAGATCGGCAACCTGCATTCAGACGGCAGGCCGATACTCGGGCTTGATGCAAAGGAGCTTCTGAAGATCATTCTTGATATTTCGCCCGATGCCATGGTAATCCCGGCCCATGCATGGACACCGCACTTTTCGGTCTTTGGCGCAGCATCAGGCTTTGACAGCCTTGAGGAATGCTATGAAGAACTAACACCCCATATCCATGCGATCGAAACCGGCCTCTCTTCTGACCCGCTGATGAACTGGCGGCTCTCTGCGCTCGACAACATAACGCTCATCTCGAACTCTGATGCACACTCACCATCCAAACTGGGCCGCGAGGCAAATGTATTGGATACGGACATTTCGTATGACGCGATCGCTGATGCACTCAAGACGCGGAAAGGCTTCTCCGGGACGATCGAGTTCTTCCCTGAAGAAGGCAAATATCATTATGACGGCCACAGGGCCTGCGATGTGAGCTTTACGCCAAAAGAATCGGTCAAATATAACAACATCTGCCCTGTCTGCAACAAGAAACTCACGATTGGTGTCATGCACAGGGTCGATAAACTGGCTGACAGAGAAGAAGGTTTCCGGCCAAAGAACGCGCCGCCCTTTCATTCGATCATCCCTCTCACTGAAGTTATCGGCGAGGCATTGAGCGTCGGCCCGACCAGCAAGAAGGTGGCGGCCATGTATTTCAACCTTCTCAACGCGCTCGGCAATGAGTTCAGGATTCTCCTGGATGCACCTTTGCATGAGATCGAGGCAGCCGGTTCTGCAAAGATAGCCGAGGCGGTTGCAAAAATGCGGTCAGGTGATGTATCGATTGCTCCTGGATATGACGGCGAGTTCGGCAAGGTCAGGATATTCGAACGGTTCGAAAAGAAAGTGTACCGGGGTGAGATAAGAAAGTGCTTGAAATTACAATAAAGGACTTCCGAGAAACTAAACGAAAGGGTTACGGAAGGGTAAAAGAGTGGAATTATCAAGCGAGAATTGATAAGGCAACCAACCATCCCTCCCCCTGATCTTGCGAAGCAAGGGCTGTCCAGTTTTTTCTCCCTCCCCAGCATTCTTCGTCATCAATTCATACCACACTCACCCGGCAAAAAAGGCTGTTTTGCGTCGGCCAGCTTTCAATCCTCGCTTGAAAATAATATTATTCTTCTGCGGCAGAAACCGGAGGGGCATCGCTCTGGGATACCGGTGATGGTAAGGGACAGAATTCAGGAGCTGCAGGAGCTGTGACCTTCTTCTCTTTTTTACCCTGCTGCCTCTTCACGCATGCCTTTGCCATCTCATATAATTCAGCGCTAAAAAGCTTGCTGATGCACTTGTCTATAGCTTCTTCGCTGACATTATGGCCGGTAACAGTCTTCAGCTCAAGTCGTATTGCAGAAAGGACTCTCTTAGAAAGCATGGCCTGGACGAGATTCTTGTCTCCCAGGGATGTAACCTCTGCAATGTATTTGTCGATAAGACCCTTTCTGAAGCTCTCTTTTGACAGCAATTTCAGTTTTTCTGAGACAATATCGATGTCATCGTCAAGAAGGTTGAAGGAAAGGATCATATTGTTTTCGACCTTGGCCTTATCCCAGGTCAGATGATAGAGTCTGTAGTCGATACCGTTAGTGAGCACGCACAAATTGACGCCTCCGGATGCTGCATAGTTAGTGGCCTGGTATGCGTGGGTGTCCCTCAGCGTAGTATCGACAGATTTGGCCTCGATGAAGAAGACAATCTTTCCCTTGTTCTTAACCGTCAGATCCACATAGTGACCTTGTACCATGTGCTCCTGCGTAATCTCATCTAAAAGATCGTAGCCAAGTACCTCGTGAAGCAAAAGCCGTATCCTCATCCTGGTGTCTGCCTCATTGAGGCTCTTCTCCTTCGCATCCCTGATCTTCGGCATGAACTTCCGTAGCGCTGCCTTAATTACTTTCATTTTCCTTGTCTCCTTTGTAAACTTTCCATCTGTGCTTCATATCCCCGCCTTTGCTTTCTCTTGCTCAACTCTAAACGATAGAGGTCCTTGCAAGCGGCAAGAATCCGAAGGGATTCAATCTTGTAGGGGGCCGACGCGATTTCAGTTTCAATGACAGGCTTGAGGCCTTCGGACCGCTCCATGTAGCCCTGGAATATTAAATCAGGCCTTGGGTCATTCGTCTTTGGAACATTCGCGCAGATATCGTCAAGCTCAGACTGAAATGACGGGGTTGATGATGTCGAAGATGGAGATTTAGCCTTTGGCGCTACGCTTTTTCTGGGAGAATCACCCGTAATATTGACATGAATAACGCCGTCATCATCGACTGTTCTTGAGGATTTCACCTCGGCAGCAGATGGCATTACATACAGGCAGATCAGCATGCAGATAATAAAAGCTCTCTTCATCATTGTCCCCCTCCTCTTTTGTGAAATGCATATCTCAAAAATGTTTAATTGGAACGCCTTGCCCACAGATAGCAACCGATAGACAAGAAGGCTCCGAACCCCATTGGGATCAAAGCGACTTCCTCGTTTGATTCCAGCCTTCCACCAACAAACCCCATGATAATTATAAAAACACCCAAAACAATACCGATATAACCGAGGACAGAAAGCTTTCCTTTTCTCATAGTAATATCTGATTTGTAATGAGCAAAAGGGTCTATGGCGCTTATGCTAACGTCAGCCTTATTCTGGCTTCCATCAAGCATTGATCCACAATGCTTACATTTTACGGCTGACGCCTTTATTTCTTCAGAACAAAAAGGGCAAGTCTTAGTTGAGGAGGTCGAAGTGGTACCACCACTATTTTTCCATCTCTCGTAATCTTCCGATGTTTTAACCCAATCCGGAAACTTCTTTTCCATTGTCCCCTCCTTATTAATGTAGCAGCAGTCTCATTATATCAGTTCAATGGTCAAGCGCAATCATCCGGCGTCTTTCAGCTTTTTGCGCTCTTCGAGAAGCTCCCGGAGGAGTTTCTTTTCCTCAACACTTCGCAGTATCTCCAGCCGGGCCTCCTCCGGCATATCCTTCAGCATAATTACGATCTTTTCCGTCACCGAGTCGGGGCCGTAAGCAGCACGCGGATCACATACCACATCAGTTGCCGCCGGTGCGCGCTCTTCGTGTTCATGTCCGGTCAATAGCCAAGCCGGGTCGCAGTCAGTAGCATTAACCATTCGGTTAAGCTGAGCAGCATCAGGCGTCCTATGTCCGTTCTCGTATTTGCTTAGGGTTTCCTTTGCAACGCCAACCTGCAAGGCCAATTGATCCTGTGTTAGAGATGCCTTTTCGCGAGCTGTTTTTATTCGCAGGCCCAATGACTTGTCCGTTTGATTAATTTCTCTTGACATTAGTTAACCGTTTGATTATTCTTTCTGTAGTTCAGGTAAAAACATTTACCACAGGAGGAAAAAAAGAGAGTGTTTTTAGATCGACGGGAATATGAAGACCTTAAAGACCTGATTGGAGAAGAGTCAACGCTCATATTAGCCAGGAAGTTCAATGGGACTTACCTTTATCTTCCCAAAATACAGGGGACTGAGCCGACTTCCAATACTTCTCCTCAACAGCATCAAGAGCCTGAAGCCAATCCACCTTCCGAAGGGCATCAGGGGCAACAGGCTGGAGAAGGCCGGAGCTGATGATGGTTTCTTTAAACCGCAGAAACAACTCATTGAACTGCGCTTCAGGAGCTCCTGAGATGGCGGCGAGATACTCTTCGTCAAACCAATCCCGGATTGCCCTCAACAGTGACAAAGACATCATGGAAGAAAGCCAGCTTACGCGGGCGTCAATATCCATATCCATGGAGGCCTCCATTGAATAACGAGATCAAGGCAGAGCTTGTCCGGGCAGGCATAAAGCAGAACGAGCTTGCACGCAATCTGCGGGTCAGCAGCACGATGATCTCCCTCGTGGTAGCAGGGAAGAAACAGTCTGCACGGATACAGAAAGAGATCGCCCGGCGTTTGGGCGTGCCGGCGAATGAACTTTGGCATAAGAAGGCGGCATAAATGGAACTGATCAAGCGGTTCACCTCCGTCAAATCTGCCTTGATTATATATTTTTTTGCCCTGAGGAGCAATGTCTAAGATGAAAACCAAAATAGACTCCGGCCAGCTCAATATCTTCGATTTGATCAAGGAAGTATCCCGTAAACAGGCAGAGATCACAGACCATCCACAGACCACAGGCAAGACCAGCATTGACGCTGCCACAAGGCATCTAATCAGCGATGCGCTGAAGCACACAAGGTTGTCGCGCTATGAGGTCGCAGCCCGCATGTCAGAGATCCTCGGCTGGGAAATTACCAAGGCCCAGATAGATGCCTGGTCAGCAGAAAGCAAGGAGCAGCACCGGTTCCCCTATGTCTACGTCGGAGCATTCTGTCAGGCCACCGGTGACAAGACACTCACCCGATATATATGCGAGCTTTGCGGCGGCTTTTTCATCGAGGGCGTCGAGGCGCTGGAGCTGGAATTGGGCAAGATCCACGAAGCAAAGAAGGACCTCTCCAAAAAAGAAAAGCTGATCATGGACACACTCAATCAGGTGAATCATGGGCGCTGATTATAAAGGACAGGACAAGGCCATCGCAGAGCTGAGCGCACTCAGCCGGGAGGCAAAGGAATTTCTGAACCATCATATCGGAAACTCGCTGAACATCGTGATCGTCGGCATCGAGGTCGACAACAAAGAAATGGCAACAGACGCAGCATGGCACATCATCGATGACCTGCATATGGCAGGCATCCGAAATACACGGAGGTGAGCATGGAGACAGCAGTCAGCAATCAGTGGTCAGTCATCAGCAAAAAGGGGGGATGCATTAATGAGTAAGGAAGGCAAGACGGATTTCACGAACGAGACGCAGCAGAACCTGATGAAGATCGTGGAGTTTCTGGCCACGGATGTCTTCAGGCCGACAACGGTAAAAGAGATCGTGGACGCGCTGGGCATCACAACGAGCAAGGCAGTCTGGGCGCTGCATAACCTGAAGATCCGCGACTGGGCTGAGCAGGTAGGAGACTCCTGGCGGCTGAGTCCCCGGATCGTGAAGATCGCTGATGCGGCGAGGGCAAATCTTGGAGAGAATTTGAAGCGATATTTTCCGGAGGTGAAGTGATGGACTTTAAATTTACAGAAGAAGAATTCAATGAGTTCAATAGAGCACTCGACATACAGAAGTTGGGTATGGATTGGCAGAAAGAATGGGAGCAGAACTGGCCACTATTTTTGCATGTATTTAAGTTCCTTGATGCTCAGGCGCAAGCGCATCCAATGGTAGGTATGAGCGCTTATGTGACAGCCCTCAATGGTGACGTGACCGAGGCGAAGAAAAATTTTGCACAGGTGAAAAGAGTGGTTGATGCATATTTCGAACTGATATTTTCGGCACTCAATGCAATAGACGAATTAAAAGAGAGGAATAAGCGCAATGGCGAATAAAAAAAACGAAGACAAGATCACGGATAGGGAAGCAGATATCGTGCTGAGAACGAAGGCCACGATGGATGATAGATACAAGCGAGAGATTGAGGCCCTACATCAGAAGAATGAGGCTCTTGCTGGGTTATTCATGACAATAGGGGAAGCTCGGGCACTTGGCATGATGAAATCTTTTGCCGGCTTTATCTTCCTGCTAAAAATCAAGAAACTCAAGGACTCCAGAGAATATTACACCAAATACGGGATGAACTGGGAGCAGACCTGTAAATATCTCGGGTAAAGAGACGTACAATGGATGAGAACTTAGAGGATTTAAGCCCAGTTCAGGATGATTTTCTGGCGGACTTCGCCAATTTAATGGGAGACGATTCCTATAAAATCAAATACTTATCTGCTGACATTGCGGCGGACTCCGCCGTAATTAAGGACAATGAGCTGTATTACCAGGGCAAGCATATCCCCATGTCCGAAATCCCCGCATATATCGCAATGCGAGAGGAGCAACACAAAGACCAGCTCGCAGCGCAGAAGAAAGAGGCCGACAAACATGCTAAGGGGCTTGAAGGGCAGTTGAAGGAGTCCGCCTCAGAGAAGAAGGCCCTGCTCGGGCGGGTCAAAGAACTCGAACCTTTTGAGCCAAAAGACCTCGACAAAGCAGCAATCGACACATTCGACGCTGTGGACAATCATCTCCGCTTGGCCGACAACATCCTCCGGGCCTTTGCCTTCAAAACAGACGACCTGAGTGATGACGCTGTAGCGCGGATCAACAGCATCCTCAATCGCATGAAGGACCGCGTTGAAATGTTCGACCAAAATTGGACAGCCCAGCTCACCGGCGACGAATAACATGTCCATCTCGGCGACGGTTATAGAGCAGATCAGAAGAGACCTCGACAGCGCACCCTTCGGCCATCAGACAACGAGAGGGCAAGAGTGGGCTGCCATGGTAGGGGTGGCTTATCCGACTCTCTGTAAACTGCTCAAACCGCTGAGCGAGAAAAAACGCGCATCAAAGGTCTTCAGGCCTGAATACCATGAATGGACACCGATCATCTTTGCGATAAAGAAATCACCGCCCAGCGGTGGAGGGGAGATCAGCACAGATCAGGCTGTGAAGCTTGCCGTTGAATGGCACAAAATACCAGCCACTGCGCTTGAGGTTGAGCCCGGAACGTTCGACCGCATAGCCAGAGAAAAGGGCCTGAACAGGAAGCAGCGGCGCGTGAGCCGCTTTCAGGCTGACAAGCCAAATCGGTTGCATCACTTCGATGCGTCGAGTTCCAAGTTCCTGTACATCGCAAAAGAGACTAATGACGGAGATTACATCCTGAAACTTCATAGGCCCGGCAGTATCGGAAGTTACAAGAACAAACCCATCCCCTGCAACCGGCTCAGGCCCTGGTATTATGGCATTGTAGACGATCACTCCGGGCGATTTGAGGGCAGTCTTTTTGCGGCAGAGGGCGAGACGGGCCTGCACAACCTCAAGGCGATATGCACTGCATGGGAATCAATGGGCATACCGGAGGAGCTGCTTGCAGACCAGGGCATGCTCAAAAAAAATCTCATATCGAAAGAGATGATCGGCAGGCTCGACGTAAAACTCCCGGAATCAATGCCCTATGCAAAGGAAGCGCACGGCAAGATCGAGCGGCCATGGAGAACGATATGGCAGCGGTTCGAGCGGCCATTCTTTGCAGGTGACTGGACAAAGTTTTCTATCCTGCTTTCAGAGCTGCAGCATCAGTTCGCTGTATTTCTTTCTGACGATTACAACCAGTTGGAGCACAGGTTCGAGCGCGATATCACACGCATGCAGGCATGGAGCAGGATCAACCTGCATGGCGGCATCGTGCAGATACCGGCGGATGCCATTGCCGCGGCAGCAAGGCGCAAGGAGCGGACAATTGATTCAGACGGCATACTCCGCTACGACGGTAAACTCTACGATGTAAAGCATCTGCATAGCGCAAAGGTGATCGTCTTCGAGGGTGTATTCAATGATCGCTTGATTGTTCAGGACATGGCGACCGGCAAGAAATACGAGGTGCGGGACTTCAAGCCGCTTAACGTGGGGGAATACAAAGGGCATGCAGACACACCGCATCAGGCCCTGATCAAAGAATACGCGCCGCAACTTACCGGCACTGCGCCGATGCTTTATGCAGAGAAAAAAGAGCAGACCGAAAAGGTCGTATCCATGCCGATCAGGACCAAAGAAGAGCGCACCATCGAAGATCCGTTCAACATCAACACCTATCCGCATATCGACGAAGCAATGAAGGATTTCATGTCTCACATGATCGGCATATTTCTAACACAGGAAGAAAGGGGGGATGTGGCAGCAGCGATCGAGGCGCACGGCCTCGACAGGCAGTGGGTGGAGAACTTCGCTCTTGAGGTGAGAGCGAACATGAGCAAACGAGTGGCAATGTAAGACCCCTCACCCTAACCCTCTCCCCCAGCCAGAGGTAGGTGCCTTAGGCAGGGCGAGGGGACTGATGGGAGGAGGAATGGAGGTGAAAGAAATGAGTGTAACAGCAGCACGGATATACCACATGCCTTATCGTCCGACAGTAGCGAGGGACCTGCTTGTTGAATGCGGGATATCCCAGAGAGAAGTGGCAGCAGCATTAGGCTTCAATATAGAGACACTTCGGCATGCAATCAATCGGGGCTTTGTACCCAGCACGCATGTCAAGAGAGACATCCGGCAGCAGCTCACGATCTTTATTGAAGCCAACGTAACGGCAGCAACATGGCTCAGGGAACACAGGTTAGCACTGGTGGATCTCTTCCGGCCCAGCGCAAACAAACAACGACACATCTATCCCATCAATCACGGAGAAAAAGTTTATTACGCCCGCAGGCATGGCCTGCAGGCAAAGTCTCGCGAAAGACGGGACATCAGAATTCTACGCAACCAGACAGAGAGGAGAAAGAAGATTATGGAGAATGGCTTCGCAACACTGGCCCAGTTCGGGTATCATCGCAATCCCTTTGAGGATGTGCATATCCAGACAGCGGACGGCAACACATTGAAACGCTTATTCAAGATGGCGACAGACTCAAACGCAATGGTGCAAATGATCGCCCAGTATGGCGCAGGCAAGACCACCGCAATAGAAGCGGCACTGGAAGGGATCGAATGCGCAACTGTCATGCTGAAGATGGCGGACAAGGAACGCATGACCATCGCAGACGTAGAGAGGGAACTGATCAGGCAGCTCTCGTCTGAGCCGGTCACCCGTGACCGGGGCGCACGCGCACGCCAGGTCAGCAGGATCGTGGGCGAAGCGGCGCGGACCAAGCCGGTGATCCTTATCATCGAGGAGAGCCACGTCATGCATCACAGCACACTCAGGGCGATCAAGCGCGTGAGGGAATATGACTGGATGGGCAAGCGCCCGCTGCTGTCGGTGATCCTGATCGGCCAGTATGACAAGCTCAAAACCGCAAACCTTGCAGAGTGCCACAGGGGCATGCGGTCGGACACGTACAAGCTGCAGGGTCTTGCGCCCTCAGAGTCACGCCATTATATCAACGAAACCGTGGGCCAGAACTTTGAGCCCGAAGCGATCAAGGCCACCAGCGATCTTGCCGAGGCCCGCAACTTCCTCGATCTTCAGGAGGCGCTGATCACGCTGATGCAGGCAGCGCTTCACAACGGCACGAAGATGGTCACTGTGCTTGATGTGTTTTCGACGTACGGCGGCGGCATCAAGCAGCTCATGGAGAAATACGACATCAAGCAGACACAGTTGGCCGAGATGATCGGGGAGTCAACGACAACCGTCAGCCTGATCGTCAACAACAAGTCTCACACTCTCAACAAGGACAAAGAGGTGCAGGTGCGCAGCGCCATACAGGACGCGCTGAAGACGCTGACACAGCAGCACAGCGATAAGAAGCATCAGGCCAGCCTGAAGGCGGTGTAACGATGGAGACAACACTCATGATCAAGTGCGAGGGCTGCAAGAAGGACCACAAAGCGGAAGGCGGGTATTACTTCAACATCGCGACGAACAGGGCTGGGATGCTCATGCTGACCGTCGCACCGGCAGGCACAGGCTTTTATCGTGAATCTTTCCAGTATTTTGCCTGCGGCAAGGAGTGCTACATGAAAAGCCTGAACGAGGCGATGGATAAAAAGATGGCCCCGGTCGGGACGGACCGGGGCCTGGGGACAACCACCCCACAAGGGGGTGTAAACGCGACTCCTCCCAAAACCCTGGGGGGGACGGAAAGGAGCGCGGCATGAAGATTATACCAGCAATCAGCAATCAGTTGTCAGCTATCAGCCATACACGGCCCATACGGGAGATCGCTCTCGGGCTTCTGGGCAACGTCATTCTGTGGGGCGCAGTCATGCTGCTGTATGCGGCGTGGGACATGTTGGGAGGGCGATGATGGAAAAGGCATGGGATGCATCGCTCAACCTCAAGAAAGTATTCGCTGACGTGGACAAGGCAAGCAGATGGAACAAGCAGCCCGGTCTCTGCCTCATGTGCGGAGAGATCGAGACGCGCTCTCCTGATCAGACCTGTGCAATCTGCAAGGTAATAGCGCGGGCACGGGAGAGAGTAATGAGTGGGGTATTGGAGATCCCCGTATTTTACAGGGGTCGCAAGCGAGGCAGGTTTTCCAAGCGCTTGAACTATGTGGGGGTGTGATGATGGAGACAATTAAAAGCGAAATACGTGCGCTCATAGAACAACATGGCCACGCTGCCGTATGGGAGACATTCCTGGTGATGCTTAAAGGTGCTTTCCCTGACACATGGGAGATCGCCCAGCGCAGGATGGAGCTTCACCTGGCAGCAAAGAAATTAAACCTTATACCCCACACCGTGGGGCAGGACGAAATCAAAAGGAGAACGAACTGATGGCAAGGATGAAACCGAAGAACATGATCACATCGAGGGCGCAGGCCGAGGCAGCAATGTCAAAGCTGAATGAGATAGACCGGCATCTCGCAACGTGGGATCTGGACGAGGCCAACGCAATAGCAGAGGTCCGGCAGGAACATGCTGACACGCAGCGCAAGGGTGGCAGGCCGGGGCTTGAGGCAGAGAAGGCCCTGCTCATAAAGGAAGTGGAGGCATGGGCCGGTGAGGATGTTGGCACATGGGAGAAGAGGAGCATCGAGACCCCGTTCGGGTCGTTCGGCTTCCGCGTATCTCAGCCGACCGTGGCACTGATCAAGAAGATAGCAAACAAGTTCGACGTAGCGCTTAACTCGCTTCAGATGCTCATGCCGCAATACGTGCGTGACGTGCCTCAGATCGACAAGGAAGCGATATTGGCCGATGACCGGGCTGAAGTATTGAATGCTGTTGAACTCGCTAAATGCGGGCTCAGGGTGATGCAGGACGATGAATTCTGGATCGAGACAAACGCCAGCAAGGACCTCGATGCAGCGGCCAAGAAATTGAGGGCGGCATGATTATTCAGGTGGTAGAAGGCATTTACCGGGGGCCGAGACCGAGGTGTCTCAACGATCTGATAGATCTGAACATCAAAACGATCTTGAATCTCGAAGACGACATGGCATGGGTGGAGAGTGAACAATCGGTCTCATCCATGTATCACGTCAACGTCATCAGTCTGCCGATGAGTGAGATAAAGAGGCCGTCGCGCGTGGATCTGTACAAGGCGGTGCACATTCTACAGGACGAAAGCCTGCATCCCATCTACGTTCACTGCCTGCACGGACAGGACCGCACCGGGTATGTCATTGCCGCATACCGCATGCTCGTCCAGGGATGGATTTATGAGTTTGCATACCAGGAGGCGAAGGACAACGGCCACAAGTGGTGGTTCGCACCCTATCTGCTTTTCTGGCCAAAAAGCCTGAAGGAACTGGCGAAATGAAATCAGCGTCAGACCTTGACTGGCTCACATCGTCATCAGCCGAGGATACGCGCTACTATGCCGCAAAATCGACGGATATGCCGCTGCTTCTACAAGCATTGGAAATCGTGCAGAAGAAAGGGGCAATTACAAAGGCAAAGCTGATAGAGGCCAGGATTATCAAACTACAAAAGACAAAAGGAGAGACATCATGACAAAAGCAGAATTGATAGCAAAGATGAAGGCAGAGTGGTTAGACATCAAGACAACTCCGCAGGCAGAGGGATATGTGAACACCGTGCTCATAGCGATCACTGACGCCCTGGCATCCGGTGACAACGTAATGCTCAAGGGCTTCGGCGCTTTCAAGGTGAAGGAGACCAAGGCGCGCACAGGCCGCAACCCGAAGACCGGGCAGGCTGTACAGATCCCGGCAGGCAGGAAGGTGAGCTTCACCGCGAGCAAGGAGTTGAAATCAAGAGTGGGAGGAGGTGATTAGAATGTCGTATTCAGTGATTCAGAAGTGCGGAACCTGCAAGAAGGAATCGAAATGCGCTGATGGGTTGATCATCAGAAATGCAGTGCAGGGAATTATCCATCAGATACCGTTTGGAACAGTGCATCTGGGCGGCGGAAGCGTTACTCATGACTGCACGTATGGCTTTGAGGATAAGAACGCTCCGGAAGTTCCAGCAGCAGGCTAAGGCCGAAACCCGCCTCGGCGGGTCGCACCGTGATGCGGTGCCTGATGAGGGCCATATGAAAGACTTTGAAGGAAAGCAGATCGTGATTGACTTTGAGCAGCTCGCAAGCGGGCACGCTACTGACATGACGCACGCGGAGACATTCATCCTCCACCTGATCCAGAGAGGCAAGGCAAACGCGATCAAGGTTCCTGTACTCGAGGCAGCAACGAACCTTCAGGGCGTCGAAGTCCGCGAGACTATCAGGCATCTGATCATGGAGCATGGCGTATTGATTGCCTCATGCACTCACGGTTTCTTTATCGCCGAGACAGCAGAGGAGATCACCGAGGCAACGCGGTCCTTACGGCACCGGGGAATCATGATACTTATGCGGGCTGCAAAGCTGCAGAAGATCAGCATTGAGGAGATATTTAATCAAACAGTATTTGAATTTACTACGGAGGTGAAGAAGTGAGCAAGGTAAAAAGTAAACTGACGGATTTAAACGATCATCTGTTTGCGCAGATGGAAAGGTTGAATGACGAGGATCTGGCCGGAGACAAACTCGACGAAGAGATCAAACGTGCCCACGCGATGGCCGGGGTAGCAAATCAGATCATCAGTAATGCCAGTCTCGCGCTGACTGCGCAGAAGGCGCTTGGCGAGACAGTTCGCAGTCTCCCTGAGATGCTAAGAATCGGGGGCAAGGAGTGAAACAATACTCCGCTGAGCAGATTGAATTCCTGCGAACAGGATATGCGGCCATGTCGCGGAGTGAACTCACCGTTGCCTTCAACACCAAATTTAAACTCCGCAAAACAGAAAAC
This sequence comes from Nitrospirota bacterium, assembly GCA_016214855.1. NCBI lineage: Bacteria > Pseudomonadati > Nitrospirota > Nitrospirota bacterium. The sequence continues at coordinate 87,468 of JACRMT010000012.1, forward strand.
CAGGTCATATCGACGCTGAAGAATCACGGCATTGTTTCCGGTCGCACAGGCCGCTTTGAAAAAGGGCAGAAGTCATGGAATAAGGGCGTCAAGGGCTACATGGGGGCTAATCGCACGAGCTTCAAAAAAGGCAATGCGCCGAAGAACAGAAAGCCCATCGGACACGAGCGCATCCGCTCCAAAGACGGCTTTATTTTGATGAAGGTGGCAGAGAAAGACCCCTATACCAAAGCCCAGACAAGATACAAACATAAGCATGTCCATATATGGGAGAAGAAACATGGCAAAGTCCCGGACGGCATGGTCGTAGCATTCAAGGACGGCGACAACATGAACTGTGTCGAAAACAATCTAATGCTGCTGTCACGCGCTGAGCTTCTGCTTGCAAATCAGCATCGATACAAGGATATGCCGATCGAACTGAAGCCTTCTATACTGGCCCTTGTGAAACTGGAAGCCAAGGCCGGGTTCAGGACTTCCGGATACAGAGGCGGGCGCAAAAAAAATCTATCGAGGTGAATCATGACAACGCCACGTAAAATAGACAGCGTGCAGATCAAGCTCTTGCACATAGCAAAGGCAAAGTTGAAAATCACGGATGCTGATTATCGGGCGCTGCTTATCAAGTTCTCTCCCACGAGCTGGGACATGGACCCTGCGCATCCATCCTGCAAGGCCATGACCTATGCAGAGGCCTCAGTATTGATCGATCACCTGAAGGCGAAGGGATTTAGAATAATAAGCCGTCAGCAATCAGCTGTCAGCAGTCAGCAAAAGAAAAAACCGCTGCCGCCGAGCATCACTCAGATGGTGACGACTGAGCAGCTCAAGATGATTTTGCACCTGAAGGCGGATATCCGCTGGCGCATCATGCCGGATGGATATGAGCGGTGGCTGAAGAAGTATATGCAGATCGAGCGCGTGGCAACAATGAAGCAGGGGCAGAAAGTTATCGAGGCACTGAAGGCGATGAAAATCAGGCAGCAGAACGAGGACTCAATCAAGTCGCAGCAGGGCCAGCAGTTTTATGACAGACCGGCAAGCGAGGGCGGGAATTACAGATGGTAAATTCGTCTATGATAGAGCAGCTTCCCGGAGACATCCGGAGGATCGCCGAGGTGATCGGTGTAGAGGCTGCTCTTGCCCTTGCCAAGGAGTTCCGTGGCACGTATCTTTACATCCACAATCTGGACGATCTTCTCCGCGAGATCCGCAACAAAGATATCCGCACTGCATACAGCAACGGAAAGCCTGTCCGCACGCTTGCCATCAAGCACCGTTTGACAGAGCGGCAGATTTGGAATATATTAGGGAACGAGCCTGAGTGCGAAACATCCCCCTCCCTTCTTAACCTGCTGAAATAGACCTTCTGAAACGCTGCACGTAGTCTGCTGCATTCTTTTGCCTGTACTCTTTGGGCATGATTCATCAAACATCATCGGATACGAATAACAAATCTTTGCTGCCTCCTGCTGCCGTTGGTGCCGTTACTTTCTTCACCCCCAGGCGGGGGCCGGGCTTCACCTCCCTCAGCTCCCGCCACCCTTTTTCAAACACCACCGCCCCTCTCTCCCCTCCTTACCAAGGAGGGGATGGGGGAGGTTTTAGCAAGTCGGCGGCATGATTAAACCCACCCCCGAAATAGACTCCTTCATCCGCGCTGCCGCTGCAAAGCATAACATCCCTTATGAGCTGCTCTATGCGCAGGTCAAACAGGAATCCGGATTCAACCCGATTGCGGTATCGCATTGCGGCGCACGCGGCCTGCTCCAGATCATGCCTGCCACCGGCACAAAAGACCTCGGTCTGAAGGAAGAGGATTTCTTTAACCCGGAGAAGAACCTCAATGCGGGAGCTCTGTATCTGCGTCGGCAATATAAGGGCGGCAAGCGCATGATCGAAACCATGAAATGCGCCAACGAATGTGCTGATGACGACTATTGGAAACTCGCCCTTGCCTCATACAACGGAGGCCTCGGATACATAATCGCGGCGATCAACATCTGCGTGCAGGATGGGCTTTCCATCTGCTGGCCCAACGTGGCCGCAAAACTGGCAGACAAACGCTGCAGTGTCCGGGGCAAACGTCCTGACCATAAGCAGATGACGGACTACGTCGAAAGGATCTGGGCGGATTACACAGCCAACACAACCGCCCCTCTCTCCCCTCCTTGCCAAGGAGGGGATGGGGGAGGTGTAGACAAAGCATGAAACAGGTCGCCCCCATCTACGGAAAAGACTACGGGCCGGGCTTTGCCATGTTCTCAAAGAGCGACAGCAACCTGCTGTCAAACGGCATCAGCTGGTTCGGTTCCCTTCAGGAGGCCGCATCCTTCAGCGCCTCGCACGTTCTGCTCGTAGTGGATCACCGCATGGGCATCGAGGCTGCTGCGCAGGGAATCAAGTTCTGCCGCATTGATGAACGTATAGAAGATCCCGGCCTCCAGATCGTATTCAGGGAGCCGGTAGACCTCACCAGAAAGGCCGCAGGCCAGGCAATCGATTATGCCATTTCGCAGATCGGCAGGGCGTATGACTACACCGGCCTCGCGCTTGGGTTCCCGCTTATGATCGCCTCCGGGCTTTCGAAGTGGATCTCGCCTCTCCGCAAATTACCGGTGCCGTTTCATCTGCCCGGCTCACGCGTATGCTCTGCTGCTGTGGCTGATGACTATAAGCATACAGATCAATACCGGGATGCGCAGCTGCTGCGCGAGTGGCATGTGTCGCGCATCACGCCGATCATGCTCTGGAACAGCTTTCCCTTCAAGCCGTTCAGGTTTGAAGCACATTGATAGTGGAGGTGCAGCGTGCTCAATAAGCTCATCGAAAGAATTCTCGGCGGCGTCGGCAAAAGGCTGGACGGATACAAGACCACCATCGGCGGCATCGGTTCTATCCTCACCGGCATTGTCGGCATCATCAGCATCCTGTTCCCTGACCAGGGCTTCCCAAGTATCGGCATCGAGGCCAGTGTGGCCTTTATTGTCGGCGGCTTCTCGATCCTCGGTGTCGGCGGCAAGGCGGACAAACAGAAGGCCGCGATCGTCGCACAGACGGCAGTAATCAAACAGCAGAATGTGCTGGTCAAAAAGCAGAACGAGATATTGAGTTCAGCCTCACCCACCTTACAGGTCCCCCCTCTCCCAGTGGGAGAGGGCAAGGGTGAGGGAAGATCCGGCAGGATCGAAGAGATAAGGCCTGCTGATTGAACACCCCTGATCAGAAGGTCACGGATCTTCAGCGCACGATCGAGGGAGAGAAACGGGCAGTAGTAGACGGGATCATCAAAATCCCGCTTGACGGTAAGGATAAAGGCGCTCTGACGAAATACGGAATTCTCGGAGCATTAAAAAACATTCTAAGGAGGAAGTGATGAAAAAGTTATTTTCGGTAGTAATGATGGTGATGGTTTTAGTTCTTGGTGGCTGGGGCGCGGCATTCGCAGCGGATGTTCCTGCATCCGGGTTGAGTGATCTGGGCGGAAAGCTCACAAAGGCGGTCGATGGATCTGGCGTAGACATTGCGGGCGGCAAGCTGCATGGGTATATCACCGCAGGCAAGCTCTGGGATATCGATTATTCCTTCACCCCCAGCGCTAACGACACGATTGATAAATTCTCTGCAACATCTCCCCGGTCGCAGTTCCTGGTCGGCGGCGGACTGAAATACAAATACGGCAGCGTCGAGGCCTTCACAGATTATCTCGCGCTCACCAACAAGGACTCAATCAGCGGCGACCTGACCATCGGCAAGAGCCTGTTCAACATCGGCGCGGATATCGACATCTGGAAAAACGTCGGTGTGCGGGTGCAATACTTCGACTTCATCACCAGGACGGCAGCGGGCAAAGAGCACGATCCCCGTGCATACACCGGCCTGATCGTCAAGTTCTGAGGGAGGCACAGTGAGCTGGGAAGAGATCTTCAAGTCATTAGTCTTCTGGGGGCCGGGCGCGGTGATCGCAGGGCTGATGCTCTGGATCTTCTACAAGCTCGCAACAAACCTGGGCATGAAGTTCATCGATGCCCAGAAAGACCAGGCAACGGCGCTGGGCAGACAGGCACAGTCTATGGAAGGACTGCAGCAGGCCATCACCGGCTTTGTCACCAAGGACAACAGCGAGCACCGGGAAATGCTGGTGCTGCTGAAATACATCGCGCAGCAGCAGGAAACAAACAGGACCGTCTGTGAGGAACATACCGAGCACAGAAAAGAATCATGCCCATACAGGAAAACGATATTGAAGATCACGTCTACGGAGGAGCCCGTTGAAGAAGATTGACAGCGAAAAAAACAAGCGCATACGCATAGCGATCCTTGAAGCGCTCAAAACAGAGTATCCCGGATCGCTCGATATGAAGGTCCTTCTCTTCTTCCTGGATAACCTCGGTTATCCTCTTATGGACGACATGCTGAATGCGCACCTGCGCTATCTCGAAGAGAAGAAGCTCCTCAGGATCGAGCGGAAAAAGGGCTATGGCTTCCAGGTATCGTTCGCCACGCTCACTGCGGAAGGCTGGGACCTGCTCGACGGGCACGGCCATGAGCATGGCATTGACGAGGCGCTGTGAAAGGTAAATCCCTCATAGCGGAGAACCGCGAGCTGGCGTTCAGGATCTATTGCCGCTGCGGCGGCAACGTGGAGATGACCCTCCGGGAGATGGCCAAGGAAGGCCTGACTCTCAGCAAGCCCACGTTCTATGACTGGATGGAGAAGTTCAACTTCGAAGAACGACGGACGAAGGTGGACGCAGAGACGCAGAAGGCAAAGGACTCTCAACTCTCCTTTGATGACAAGATGCTCGGGGCGCTTCTCAAGCAGAAGGAAAAATACGAGACCTATTTCGAGACACTGACCATACCCGACCATCAGGCCCAGTATGCGTATGCCGGGATCATCAAGACGATCTTCGATATCAGGAGCAGGACGGCATCATTTAAAACCTCGCTCTTTATCGGCTTCATGAAAGACCTGATTAATTTCTACAGCAAGAACGATCCTGCAGTCGTTGCTCTCATCGAGAGCAGCTTTGATGACTTCATGACCTTTGCCAGGGAGAAGTATGCTGCCTAAATTATCAGAGAAGAAATTCAACAAAGAGCTGGAGGCCCTGCGGGGCATTATCCAGTCGGCGGCGAAGCCCTTTCCTGATGACAAGCAGGCGCAGAAGGAAAGGATCGCCAGGGCCGAGAAAGATATGGAGTATTTCGGCAGGACCTATTTCCCTCATTACATAAGCTCTCCGAGTTCGAAGCTGCATAAATACTTCTGCACCCGGTATCCGGAGATGATCGAGAGGGCAGTCAAGACCGGAGAGGGAGACAAAGAGGCCAACGCAGCGCCGAGAGGAAATGCTAAGTCCACCTGGGGCACATTCGTGCTTCCGCTCTGGTGCGCGGTATATAAGAAACGTACGTATACGCTGATCGTCTCCGAAACGTTGTCACAGTCCGAAAGCTTTGTGCAGGCGATCAAGGCTGAGATCGAAAGCAATGAACGACTGAAGCAGGATTTCCCCGCTGTCTGCGGAGAAGGCCCTATCTGGCAGTCAGACACCATTGTTCTGCGCAACGGGGTGAAGATCCAGGGCGTGGGCGCGGGGCAGAAGCTGAGAGGTCTGAGGCACGGCAGCAGACGGCCTGACCTTGTTGTCGGCGATGATCTTGAAAACGATGAATCAGTCGAATCTCCTGAACAGAGGAAGAAGCTCTCGAACTGGTTCTTTAAGGCGCTGATGAAGATCGGCGCGAAATATACGGTCTATATCGTTGTCGGGACTATTCTCCATGCGGAGGCTCTTCTCTCCGATCTACTTGAGCGTCCCGGCTGGAAGGGCCATAAGTTCAAGGCCGTCTTGAAATTCTCACAGTCCAAGCTGTGGGAGCAGTGGGAAGGCATATTCCGGGACATCTCTGTCGGCAAGGCCGAGGCTGAATCCCTGGCCGATGCGTTCTTTGATCAGAACAAGGTAAAGATGCTCGCAGGCACTGAGGTGCTCTGGCCTGAACAGGAAGATTATTACTTCCTGATGAAGATGAGGACCACTGACGGTCCTGCTGCATTCGACAGCGAAAAGCAGAACGAACCGCTGAACCCCGAAGACCAGGTATTCCTTGAAGAGTGGTTTGTGGACTGGGAAGACGGTGATGTGGACCTGACCGGCGTGTTGCATGCCGGGGCTGTGGATCCATCTCTCGGCAAGAAGAACAAACGGAGCGATCCCTCTGCGATCCTGGGCGGCAGAATGAAGGGCAATATCCTCTACCTCGATATCGCGGACATCGAAAAGAGACAGCCTGACAGGATCATGACGGATATCCTCGAACATCATAAGCACGATCCGTTTGACAAGCTCAGGATGGAGACGGTGCAGTTTCAGGAGTTCTTTGCACGGCAGTTTGCCCAACTTGCGCATGACAAAGGCCTGACGATCAATATCGATGAGTATATGCCGAATACGGACAAGGACCTCCGGATCATCCGGCTGCAGCCCTGGATCAAGAACGGCTGGATCAGATTCAGAAAAGAGATGAGAGAGCTGAAAAAGCAGCTCATCTATTACAGACCGAAAAATCGCGGCGGACATGATGACGGCCCGGACGACCTTGAAATGCTGCTGGGGCTTTGTGAATCCGGACTGGTGCAGGCAGCGTCAGCGGCGAGCGAGACCAAACAGGAAGATTATCACGCTGAACGCAAGGGCAGGATGGCAGGAGGACGGATGATGGGACGGATCAGGGGGAATGCGGTATGAAGATCACAGAACGTTTTGTCGCAGCCTTCTTCGGGGATGTTATTGACGCGAAGGTCAAGGCGCAGGTGAATGAGCGGATGCCGGCAGCGTCCGCGTCTGAAAGCCTTGAGGAGGAAGGATACCGCAGGCTCACCGGTGATTCCACCAGGGCGTTGCCGGGCATGAGTCAGGACAGGATGATCCAGATCGCATACTGGCTCTGGAAGACGAATCCGCTGGGCAACTGGATCATCGAGATCATGACCTCCTTTGTCGTAGGTGAAGGGTTCAGGATCGAGGCGGACAATGATACGGTCAAGGAGGTGCTCAATAAGTTCTGGGGCCATCCTCTGAACAATCTGAACATCTACCTCGAAAAGCATGTCCGCGAGTTAGGTATCTACGGCGAGCAATGCTGGCCCAAGTTCGTCGGAGATTACACCGGCACTGTCGCGCTCGGCTATGTGGACCCGGCAAACATCAAGACCGTAGTGACCGATCCGGAGAACTGCAAGATGATTATCGGCGTGGTCACCAGGGGCGTGAACTTTACAGACGGCAGGAAATACAAAACAGTGCTGCACCCGGATGCTGAGGAATTTCTCTCTCCGTCTGCCCGGTCCTGGCGGGACAATTGCCAATATGCCTGCTACTTCTCTGCGATCAATAACGTTACGAACGATCCTCGCGGCACCTCGGATCTGTTTGTTGTGGCTGACTGGCTCGATGCATATGAGCAGTTCCTTTATGACTATGCGGACAAGTGGCCCCTGCTGAATACGTTCGTATGGGACATGCTGGTCGAAGGCGGCACCCCTGCAACGATCGCCGAGCAGGTCAAGACCTTCACCAAAAAAAGCGGCTCCGTCTTCGGCCATAACGAAAAGGTAAAAGTTGAGCCTTCCACTCCGGACCTGAAATCCATAGACGCCGCGGAAGGGGCGAAGCTTTTCCGGAACCATATCCTCGGCAACAAGTCCCTGCCGGAACATTGGTACGGCGGCGGCGGTGATGTGAACCGTGCGACCGCTGTAGAGATGGGGACGCCGACCATGAAGATTCTCTCCTCGCGCCAGAAGCTGGTGATCTTTATCGTCTGTTCTGTCCTGGACGATGTGCTGAGGGAGGCGGATGCCCACGGCATGCTCAAAGGCGTTGCAAAAGATGCACGCGGGTACAAACTGATCACACCGGAGTTGTCGTCAAAAGACATTACCAAATTCTCTACAGCAATACAGGCGCTCACAACGTCGCTGGTGTCTGCAGAAGTGAATAACTGGATAGACAGGGACAGCGCGGTGAAGATCTTCGCCTTCTGTCTCTCGATGATCGGGTATGAACTCGACGTGGATACGATCGGAACTGCCCTCGATGATGAGGAGATGAAGAAGGCTTATCAGGATTACCTTCAGGATTACCTGAAAACAAGGCAGCCAAAAGAGGGGAAACCGGCAGATGAGTAGATCAGCCATTTGGCCTACAATCGATTTCCGGGCGACGGATGCGGCCAAAGAGTGGCGCATCGGGGAGTTATCGCCCATAAACCGGTTTATAAACCCGATTAGCGGGGATTGCTGAGTCCATGCCGACCGTCAATTCAGCCATAAAACGCATTCTGAGGGAAAAAGAGGCCGGAATCAGCTCAGGGATCGATGCCATTCTGGCTCTGCTGAGAGAGATGCAGGCCCAGGTGATCGGAGATCTCGGTAAGGCAGCTCTTGGGTCATGGGATTCGTATCAGCTGAAAAAAATGTTGAACAGTCTTGAGTCCCAGATATCCAGTTTTGATTCACAGGCAAAGGCAGAGATGAACGGGCTGCTGAATACATCGGTCAATAACGGGGTGATGATGGTGGACGGTCCGCTTGCCATGTCCGGGATCTCGATGGGAGGGTTCGGCCTCGGCACATCCGTGCTCGATACGCTCAAGGATTTTGCCTTTCATAAGCTTGAAGGTCTGAGTTCAGACCTCTGGCAGAAACTCAAGGGAGAGTTGACGCTCGGCATTCTTGGCGGCAAGACTCCGCAGGAGGTCGCTGCTGCGATCGGCAAGACGCTCGGAGAGGACCGGGGCATCTTCACTTCTGTTGCCGCCAGGGCCGAGGCGATCACGAAGACCGAGATGGGCAGGGTCTTCAGTCAGGCAACGCAGCTCAGGATGGACCAGGCAGGTGCGCAGGTTGAGGGTTTCGGCAAACAGTGGAAGCATGCAGGCAATCCAAAAGAAGCGCGGCCCAGTCATGAGGCAGTGCACAACCAGCATGTGGCCTATGACAAACCTTTCATCGTCGGCGGCAGTGCGATGATGTTTCCGCGTGATCCGGCTGCGCCGATCGCAGAGGTGATCAACTGTGGTTGAGACCATGTTCCATATCTCGCCCGTTGGGCGGATTAGAAAATAGTGAAGAGCGGTCAGCATCAGTAACGGGCGCTGATCAAAGACACTAAAAACAACGAAAGGAGAAATGACGATGGCTGAGGAGAGAAAAGAGATCGAAGCGAAGTATCTGAGGGGGTTGAAGTTCCGGACCTCAACGTCTGAAGTGGTGGCAAAGGACGGCGGCAGAAAGGTAAAGCAGTTTACGCCTGTCGAGCGAGCACTGGAGGCGGATGATGTGCTGTCCTGGAAAGACACGGGCAACGCTGTCGTGATCGTGACTGCGGATGGGCAGAAGATCACGGTACAGAAAGACGACGGGAAGAAAGACGACGGGAAGAAAGGCAAGTAGCCATGAAACTCTCATACGAGCAGCTCAGGGAAAAGCTCAGACAGATATTGCTCTCCATGTATATCTTGGAGCTGTATGACGACCATGCCATCTGCGAGAAGGACAGCGGAGGATACTGCCGGGTCGATTACAGCATTGACGATGCCGGGAACATGACCATGAAAGAGCCTGTTGAAGTTCAGCGGGAGTATGTGTCGGTCACGGCCCAGGCTGCAATGAGCATCACCGGCGCTGCATCTGCAGACACTGGAGAACCGTCAGGGTATAAATGGAGAGTCCAATTGATCGATGCAGGCCCGGACAAGCAGGGCAGGTTCGATTATCCGCTCGATGTTATCCATGCTGCCGCAGGTTTGTATGAGGGCGCTCCTGTGTTTGTGCTTTCAGAGGCACAGCACTCTGCCGGGAAGCATCCATTTGGCAAGCCGGTCGGCGACATAGTCGGCAGGATCTCGGATGTGAAGACAAACGCAAAGGGCAACGAAGGCACGCTCACGATCCTGAAATCAGCAGCCTGGTTCCGCGACATGATCACTGACGCTTTTGAGCAGGGCATGATCGGCAAGGCAGGGCAGAAGGATCTGATCGAGCTGTCTCACGACGTGCAGGGCAAGACGATCAAGGGCGCAGGATCTCCTGCGCGGGTTGCCCAGATCGTTAAAGTGGACGGAATAGATGTGGTATACGACGCCATCGGCGGCGGTAAGTTTATGAGGATGGCCGCAGCTCATTATGGAGCAGGCCACAAGGAGGACTCCATGTTTAAAAGACTGTTGGCCGCTCTGAAGACACAGCGGCCAGACCTTGCAGGGAAGATCGATGTGTTACTTGCAAAGGGCGATGATGTAACAGAGACAGAGATCAGTCAGTTGATAGCGGCAGCGATGCCGGGCGCTCAGGCGCTTGATATCGAGACGCTGGTAGCAGCGCTCAAATCTGACGACAAGGGCGCAGGCACAATGTTGGCAGATGTTCAGAAGCTCCTGGCCCAGACAAGGCTTGTTGCCTGCGGAACAACCCTGAGCACAGAGCTTGCCGGAAGCGAGCTTCCTGATGCAGTCAAGGAAAAGTTGACAGCAGCATTCACCGGCAGGATCTTTGAGGCAACGGAGCTGCAGGCAGCGATCAAGGCAGAAAAGGAAATGCTTGAAAAGCTCACAGGCTCAGGCCTCGTGACAGGGACCGGAGATATCAGGGTCGTGCAGGGGGATCTTCAGGCCCGCATAACGATGCTGGATGATTTCTTTGCGGGCAAGGTGCACAGCTTCAAGGCTGCCTACGCCCATATCACCGGCGACGATCTTGTGACGGGACACCTCAAGGCAGCACGCAGGCTCACCGCGTCCCTGGAGACAACGTCATGGGCGGAGATCTTCGGCGACTCTGTTGCCCGCGCAATGCTGCGCGACTATAACCTGCCCGGACTGGATGACTGGAAGAAGATCGCGGACATTGTGCCGCTGAACGACTTTCGCACCCAGCACAGAACGCGGATGGGCGGTTACGGAGATCTGCCGACCGTTGCACAGGGCGGACCATATACTGCATTAGGGTCACCCGGAGATGAAGAGGCGACCTATGCAGCAGGAAAGAAGGGCGGCACTGAAGATCTGACCATGGAGATGGTCAAGAGCGACGATGCCGGTGCGATCAGGAAGATCCCGGTCAAGCTCTCCCGTGCTGCAAAGAGGACCCTGTACAAATTTGTCTTTGCCTTTCTCTCTGCAAACCCGACCATCTACGATGCCAAGGCCCTGTTCCATGCGGACCACGCGAACCTCGGCTCTGCTGCGCTGGACGCTACGAGCCTTACTGCACGCAGGCAGGCGATGTTGAAGCAGACAGAGGCAGGATCGAGCGAGGTTATCGGCATTCCGCCCAAGTGGCTGATCGTGCCTGTGGATCTCGACAAGACTGCGCATGACCTGGTGGTTGTACCCGGCCAGTTCACACCGACCGCTCCGGACTTCACCCGGACACTGAATATGGAGGTGATCGTGGTGCCGATCTGGACTGACGCGAACAACTGGTTCCTGATGGCTGCCAAGGAAGATGTGCCGACTATCGAGATCGGCTTCCTCGACGGCAAGGAAGAGCCTGAACTCTTTATTCAGGACATGCCGAATGTCGGCTCGATGTTCAGCAACGACAAGCTGACCACGAAGATCCGGCACATCTATGGCGGAGCGGTGACTGACTACCGTGGAGCTGACGGCTCGATCGTAGCGTAACAATCGACCCTCTATCCTCCCCTAATCTCAGGGGAGAAAGGAGGGGACAACGTAGGGGGCGGTCCTTTGCGGGCCGCCCGCCAACAATATCGAAGGAGGAACATATGCAGAGAATCAAAGCTGTATTGACAATATGCGCAGTCGTGGCGCTCTGCTGCCTGCCGATCATGGCTTCGGCAGCGACCACGAACTATCCGGAAGTTGTCACCGGGATACAGGTAATCCCATTTCATTTCCCCGGCGCGATCACCGCAACGGTAACGCCGGTCAAGATCAGACTGCCTTTTAAGACTCAGGTGTTAGGAGTGTCTGCGTATTCGAGGGTGATAGACACATCGAGCGGCAATGAGACCCAGACTGTTGATGTGCTTGAAGGTGCGTCCTCGATACTGTCAGCCGCCATATCGCTTGCTGCACAGGACACGATCTATGAAGGCACGATATCGGACACCTCTATCGCAGATGAAGCGACCGTGAGCATTGTGCTGACCCTTGGCGGGACCACGCCGAGCCTGACGGATACAACCGTATTGCTGACGGTCAGACGAACGAATTGATGCGAAACCCGCCGCATGGCGGGTCATCCGGAGGTGGCGCTCCGGATCTGATGAGCAGCCAACAAGGAGGATTTGATTTGAAAAAGATTTTGCTTATACTTACAGCCCTATTAATCCCCGTCTCAACATGGGCCGCAGCCCTTGTCATCCCCGATCGCTCAACCGATCTGCGGGATATGCCCGCTGCGGTCTGCACAGACCAATACCTCAAGGGCAGCGCAGGCTCATATGTCTGCGCTGATGCTGCAACTGCTGAGACTGATCCTGTATATACTGCGGCCATAGCACCCGTTGAGGTCAGCACCACGCCCTACACCGTGCTCGCAGGCAATGTCAACAAGGTGCATAAAATCGCCGATCTGCCGGTAATAATCGATCTGCCCATGACAGGTTTTGTTGCTGGGGACAGGCTCACATTTATTTCGCAGGGAGCCCAGGGTAATGTGCATACGTTTGTCTCTGAGGGCGGGACTCAGTACATAAAAACCGGAACCGGAGATACTTTGAGTTTTGTCACGCCCGGTGATCCCGGTGAGAGCTATGTTTTCCAGTTTACCGACCAGTGGGTGATAATCGATGCGTTTGACCTCAAATATGCATACCAGTCAGACAAGCATACACAAGGAACTGATCTTGGACTCGACACAGGAGGCACTAACCCTGTTACGGCAGAAACTATTACCGGCCATATAGCCAGCACATCCGTTCATCTGGCGGCCAGAGATGATATCGCGTCAGTTCATATTGGTCATGATGCCGGAAAGGTTAGTACAGGTTATTACAACGTCTTTGTTGGATATGACACGGGGCTCAATAATACCATTGGCAATAATAGTGTCGGAGTCGGTTACAACTGCCTAAAATCAAATACCGTTGGTATCGACAACACGGCTATCGGATGGGAAGTCTTGAAGGCCAATACTGAAGGTCGCGGCAATGTAGGTCTGGGCTGGGGAGTTTTGCACGAGAATACTATAGGACAGCTCAACATCGCCATGGGCGATACGGCGATGTATGAGCATATAAGCGGCAATGATAATATCGCAATCGGAGCACAATCACTCGGATCGGATTTAACGGGACATAGCAATGTCGCCATTGGCTCAAATGCGCTGCTGTATGGATCAGCAAAACAGGAGAATGTTGCCATAGGGTTTAATACGGGCATGAAGTTTTACACCGGCAATAATTGCGTTTTTATAGGAAAGGATGCAGGGAGCAATAATAACCAAAAGGCGGATGCGGTAAACAGCCTTGCCCTTGGCAGCGGGACATACACGACAAAGGACAATCAGGTTGTCCTGGGCAATGACTCAATAAACGAAACATTGTTGAAGGGGAACATAGGGATAAATACCACCTCGTTCGGCACAAACGCAACGAAGACCATCGGTATTTCGACAGGCGTAGCTCCTACATCCAGTCCAGCAGATATATTCCAGTTGTATTCGGCAGATATTTCCGCAGGCAATGCGGCGCCCCACTTCAGAACTGAAAACGGAACGGTAATTAAACTCGATCAGCCGATAGATACCACTGCAGCGCCTGTTTTCAGCGCGGCGAATATGACGAGTTTCCCGACACTTAACCAAGACACCTCAGGGACGGCAGCCAACTTGTCAGGAACTCCTGCACTTCCTAATGGCACGAGCGCAACAACGCAAGCGCAAGCAGATAATACTACCAAAATAGCTACAACGGCGTATGTTGATACTGGTCTGGCGACCATCACAGCAGGCAATGGCTATATGCAGCACGTCTCTTTCTCACCGACAAGCCCAGCGGACAGCGCTACGTTGTATTTTTCTCATATAAACTGGCCCTTATTGTCAAGTGCAACGCTGTTCCGCGTTCCGGTTATTAAAGCCGGCACGATCAAGGCAGTCAGTATTTTTACTTATGCAAATGCCACGGCAGGATCAGGCGAGAATATATCAATGTATATACGTGTAAACAATACGACGGATACGCTGATTGCGACAGTTGGGTCGGCCACAGCCGAGAGGATATTCAGCAACACAGATTTGTCGATTCCTGTTTCGGTCGGAGATTTTTTCAATATAAAAATGGTCAACCCGGCCTGGGCAACTAATCCAACAGCTGTGTTTGGATCAGGCAGCATCTACATCGAATGAGGTCGGAATGAAGATTTCCAGCTTACTGCTTACTGCCTGCATCCTGCTGGGCGCGATAGAGGCACATGCAGTTGATGATATCTGCGCCATAGGCTTTGATGCAGGTAAAACAGTCTCGGTCGAGATTTACGATGCTACCGCTGCGGCAATAATTCTGGCGGACACAACCACAGGCGTAACAGAGCATGCCTCAACGTATAGTTCCAGCTATTGTTATGAGGGAGCTATCGCACCAACGGCCTGCCACAAACTGATAATGAGCTGGCATGACAACAGCACTCCAGTTAGGTCCTCAGTTGAGACCAAGGTGTGGGATTGCGCCTCCGATCCCTGGGCAACCGCTCTGCCCGGCGCATATACGGCAGGCACGGCCGGATACATCCTCGGTAATTACTCCCAGGGAGGCGGCGACACAGCAGTCAATCACAACACCGGCAGTGCTGATAATCTGCGCTATACGACAGCTCTGGGCGCGGGGATCTCAGGCGCAACAATCAAGGCATATTTAAAAACAGACTATGACGCAGGCAGCAGGACAGATGCATATGTTAAGGGCCGCACAACGACCGACGTCAATGGCCGCTGGAACAACGATCTGTATCTCGATGCAGGTTATACCTACACCGTCCTGTTCTACAAGAGCGGCGCATACGGGCCGGACACAAAGGAGGTCACTCTCCCATGACCGTTACAGGGACCCCTGCAGCAGGCGGCTCGCTGCTCGAAAGGACCATCGCCATTGTTGCTGACAGCTCTGCAAAGCTGGTCAACCCGGATGACTATCAGGCAAAGCTGACAGCCGCGCTCAAGACCTACACAGGCCACAGGCCCGATACTGCGGTCGTCGATATCACCGGAGATGCCGGACATGACTATGCCCTGCCCGCCGGATGGGTCGAGGGCGTCAGCAGGATCCTCTCGATCGAATACCCGGTCGACAGCGTGCCGGCTGCGCTTCTGGACAATGACGAATACCAGATATATCAGGCCACGGCCGCAAAGAAGATCAGGCTGCTGAATAATGCGCCTGCTGCGACCGAGACCGTCCGCGTCACCTTTACGACCCCCCGCACAGAGGCTACTGTGCTGGTGAGCGATGAGGACGCGGTCTGCGATCTCGCTGCAGCGGCCTGCCTCGAACAGTTAGCTAATCTCTTCGTGCAGACCTCAGATCCGACGATACAGGCGGATGTAGTCAACTACCGCTCCAAGTCTCAGGAGGCGGCGTCCAGGGCAAAGACCCTGCGCGGCCTGTACAAGGCGCATATGAACCTGAAGGACGATGACACGGTACAACCGGCCTCTGCAGTCGCCTCGCTTGAGCAGCACTATCCGGGCGGAGCTGATCGCCTGACGCATTCGCGCTGGTCCAGGAGGAGACGTTGATGGATATGCAGGCAACCATATCGGTCACCGGCAGGATCTTCAAGGGCGATGCTCCTGCTGTCATCAACAAGTCTATGACCGCGCTGATGTACAAGGTGGTTGCCTTCCTGGAGCGGGCAGTAAAGGCAAGAACACCGCGTGGTGTCTTCGGAGCCCAGGGCGGTCTACTCGGGAGCATCCAGGGCGAAGTCCAGGGCAAGGGCACTCCGACAATTAAGGGGACTGTGTTTCATGGCTCAAAACATGGCGATGTGGTAGAGAAAGGCCGTACAGCAGGCAAGGCAATGCCGCCTGCAGGGACACTTGTCAGGTGGCTGGAAGTGAAACTCGGCCTGAGCGAAAAGCAGGCGCAGAGGATTGAGTATGTTGTGCGCCGCAAGATAGCAAAAAAAGGGTTCGCTGGTGCATATATGTTTGAGCGGGCATGGACAGAACACTGGCCCTACATTCAACGGATGTTTGAGCAGGAAGGGTTTGAAATAGCAAAGGAGCTGTCTGAATGAGTGAGGCTCTGATCCGCACACAGATCTTTACCATCCTTTCGGGAGTCACAGACATCGGCAAGGTCTATGACTATGAACGCTGGTCCGCAGACTGGGGGGCCTTCATTTCACTGTTTAAATCCACGGTCGGCAGCAAGGACCAGATCAGGGGGTGCGAGATAGCAAGGCGGGCTGCTCCCGGTGGATATGACAGCAATGCAGAGGAGCTCATCAGGCATCAGTATGTGATCAGAATGTATATGTCTCTGTCCGACGCCGACGCAACGGAAAAAACATTCAACGCCCTAATCGAGGCAGTTAAAAGCGCATTCAGATTTAATTTTCAATTGAATGATACCTGCGAATCAGCAGGCCCGGTCAGTGCAGATATTATTGAACCAAGGTTTTTCGGCAGCGTGCTCTGTCATTACGCCGAGCTCAGTCTGCCGGTGATAGAAATGGTTACCAACTAAAGGAGGACGTATGAACAGAATAATCGCAGTAGCAAGGAGAAACGGAGTTGACACAAAGACGGGTCTTGACCTGAAGCGCGGAAATTCATATCAGATCAATGAAGACGAGATTGATCCATCAGTCTTCTCCCGCACAGGAGAGGATCTGGGGGAAGAGGCCATCGCCATCGCAAAAGAAACAAAAGGGAAAAAGATAAAGGAGGTAGCATCTGATGAAAAGTAAAACTGTTGCAATCTGGAGTCTGATGTTTCTGTTCGTGCTGATCGGTATTGTGGGCGTGGCTGGGGGCTCAGCGCCCTTTGCCCTGGGCTCTCTGCCCTTTGTCTTCGGTACGGTTGCTGTAGGCGCGGAGATTACAGCCGCCATCCGCAAGGCGCTTGTATGGGGCACGGCAAAGCCCTGCGGGGCCGGTCACGGCCTGTTGATCCTGCCGTCGAGCATAAAGAAGGACCGGAATAACCTGCTCGATGACAGCCTCGGCAGTTACTGGCCGACAGACAGCGATCCTGCTGAGGTGAAGGTCGAGGGAGACATAGTCTCATACCTGCGGTATGACGGGCTCGATTTGCTGATCGCGACTGTTATGGGCACTGCGGTTCTGCCGACCTATACCGCACCTGTTACAGGGACCGCGACAGGCGGCAGCACATCCACCCTGATTAAGGCCGCGGCCGGCTGGACCGTGGATGCCTATATCGGGAAGTTCGTGAAGATCACTGCAGGCACAGGCATCGGCCAGGTGAGAAAGATCACCGACAATGATGCGACAACGCTCACGGTAGATGTCACTGACGGCAACTGGATCGCGCCTGATGCGACCTCGGAGTTCGAGATCTTCAATGCGTATGCGTCACACCCCTACGACCTCGCGGATAATATCGATACCCTGTTCCTGACCTTCTGCGTCAACAATAAGGTCAGTGTCGAGGAATATGTCACGCTCAAGCCGATCGGCATGGTGATCAAGGGCGATGTCGGCGGCGCCGTGCAGGTGTCGTTTAAATGCCTGGCGTATGACAAGACCATGGGGTCTGTCATCAATACGCTCGTCACCTTCGCAAGCGTAACCACGAGGGAGACTGCAAACCGGGTGCTCTATTCGCAGGGGGTCTTTCGGATAAACACACAGAGCGGCGGCGCCCTTGGTTCCGGCGATACGGTCTATCCCAAGAACTTCGAACTGTCGTTAATGCGCAAGGCCTCCGGCGACTATGGTGCCGGCGGCTCGTTCGATTATATTGACGAGCCCACGAACGACGGCCTGCCAGAGGTTAAGCTGAAGGTCGAATTCCCGAAGTATACCGCAACAACTCATTTCGACGACTGGGATGCGAACACCGCGAAAAAGATGGATATCACCTTTACCGGTTCGGGATCTCGCAGCCTGCTGCTGCAGTTGCCGAACCTAAAATATGCGAATGTGGATCTGCCGATGGACAGAGGCAGACTTAAGCATTCGCTTGAGTTCAACTGTCTGGCCGCAGCAGCAGCGCCGACCGGCATGACCGGCGTAACAAAACCGTTCAGGCTTACCCTGGTGAACACATATGGCGGCGATCCCCTGCAGATAGGGAATTAGTATTAACCCGCGCTGCCTGAGTAAGCCGAACCTTTCCCGGACGAAAGGGCAGCGCATAAAACAAGGAAAGGGAGACAGCAAGATGGCAAAGTTAGGAGTTTTCACAGGCGAGAAATCAAAGTGGATCCAGTTCGATGCAGACACCGAGGTCCGTATCCGGCTGATAGGCAAGAAAGAGCTGCGGGAGATCGTCAACAAAGCGGAGAAGGCCGCCAGAAAAACAGGCGCTAATTCTCAAGATATTGTTGATCGCAAAATAGGCCGCGCCTCTGTATTGGGCTGGCGCAAGATAAAGGATCACGACCATCCCGGCCTGATCGTCGGTGACCAGCCTCTGCAATTTACACCTGAAAACGTCGATATGCTGATGGATCTGAGCATTGACTTTACCAGGTTTGTGAATCAGAACTGCAGCGAAGAGAAAGAGTTTATTGACGAGGACGAAACCGAAATAAAAAACGCCTGACAGCTTACATCCGGGCGAAGCTGGACTTCCCCGATGTGAGCTGCGATAAATGCCAAAACATAATGGAGGTTGATGGAGTTGAGCCGGACTGTATCGATGGGCAGTGCGTTATTCCCGAGCTGGATGACACAGGCACGCGGATCTTTAAGATCCGCTCGCTTCTGCTCAGCCTTCAGGGTGTCGTTGACCCTGGGACGATACTGAGAATGCACGATGCTACATTGGCAGATATCGAACTGCTGGCAATGCTCGAGGATGAAGTTAAGGAGCTGAAGGGATCTAAAGATGAGCAAACAGGGTAAAGACGATATAAAGGGCAGGAGCGCCGAAGTAGGCGATGACCGAAAGGATGAGCATGGTCTTGATTGTTGCCCAGATCATACTCACATTATGAGGTAAAACATGGCAATCGTCAAGATAGAAATAATTTCAGATACCACTAAGTCGGTTGCGCCTCTCAGGGAGGTCAGCTCTGCCTGCGACAAGGTGAAGTCTTCGGTGGTCGATATGGTGAAGAGTTTTGCACCCCTTGCCCTTGGCACGGCCGTAATTGCCAAACTGTCAAGCTCTATCGCATCTGCTGTTCCCGACACACAGAAACTCGCCTCAGAAATCGGGAGACTGCAGCGCATTACCGGTATGTCGGCAGAAACGGCATCCGAATATATCGCAGTTTTTGACCAGGTCGGTGTTTCATTCGGTGCACTTCAAAATTCTGTCACGGCGATAGCAAGGAAGATGGGCGGCCTGAAGGGCATCGAGGACATGGTGACTGACGCATCAGGCCAGATGGTTGATGTATTTGAGAAATTCGATATTCAGATCAAGAACAGCGACGGGTCTCTGAAATCCTTCTCTGACGTATTCGAGCAGATACGGGTAAAGATTAAATCAGCCTCTTCAGAGACCGAGCGCATGGCCATTGCTACACAGTTTTTTAAGGGTAATGCTGTCGAGCTGATGCCTGTGCTCACCATGTCCGCCTCACAATGGAAAGAGATAGCCGATGACGCCAAAAAATACGGCATTATCCTTTCCCAGGATAATGTGAACGCGGTCAAGCAATACACCATGGCACAGAGGGACATGGATGATGCGGTATCCGGACTTAAACTTGCGATCGGCAATGAGCTGATCCCTATTCTGAAAGAGGTCACCCTGGAGCTGACGGAAAACATCGCATCAGTGAGGGATTTTGTCAGTGAGCATAGAGCATTGCTTTCGCTGCCCTGGGAGATACTGAAGACGGTCAAGAATAACTTCTATGAGATCGCCGGTGCGATCACCGTTATGATGACGGTAGCAAAGGCCGATGCCATTGCGCTGCTCATTACCCGCCTGTCAACGCTTTCCACCACGTTGGTTCTAACGACAGCCCAGGCCCATGCATTAGGCGCAGGGCTTGCCCTTCTGGCTGGTTACGAGATCGGAAAACTTATCGATGAATGGACCTATAAACTGGCGGATATAGACATATCCGGCATGAACAAGGTTAATGAGGCTCTGCGGGAGGCGGCTGAAGAGATGGACTATCTCAGCAGCAGATCCGGAAAGCAGAAAGAAACCTTTAAAAGCCTTGGGTTTGAAGGGGCAGGCGCAATGAAGCAATTTAATGAGGCAGTAAAATCCGGCACTGTGGTATTTGATCAGCTCACCGGGCAATGGATAAAACAATCTGCAGCAGTCAAGGCCGGAGCCGGGCAGACAGCAGAGGAGATCAAGAAGATAGTAGAGGCGCTATCCAAGGCATCCGCCGAAATCGAAAAGATCGGTGAGGCACAGTTGAAGATAGGCGGTGACAATTTTACCGAAGCCCTGAAAAAAGAAGAAACAAGCATGGCGGCGGTGCGTGCCGAGACAGAGCGTTACGGCAAGAGCATGGCGACCATCGCGGACAAAAGCGCAGCAATGCAGGCGACAATGGCAAAAGAGGCAGAGAGTGTTAATGCTATCGCGACTGCCAACAAGGTCTATCTCAATGTGATTGAGTCTGTCTATGCCAGGCGGTTGGCAGGCGAAAGGGCAATCGCAGAGGCGATGAAAAAGGCAGGGGCTGACCCTGCTGCGCTGGCAACCCAGCAGACGCAGATCCTGCAGACCGAGATGGCCGGAGCTACTGCGAGGCTCGGGGCATGGAAACAATACTACATCACGCTGGAAGGCCTGCATAAAAGAGCAATCGATGAAATGGCGCGGCTGACACAGGAGCAGGCAGAATTCGAGAAGTCGAAAATAGCACAACTGAACGGCTATGCGGATCTGCAGAACTCCCTGCGGCAGCAGTTAATGACCGACCAGCAGAAGTATTACGACCAACTCACCATTTCTCAAATGAAATTTGACGCGGCAATGCAGCTCAGCGGGCAGGAAAAAATCAATGCTCTCAAAGATTGGCAGGCCACAAGAGGTTCTATCGTAAGGGAGGTGACCGAGGGCGATGCTATAGTCATCAGCAAAGAGACTGCGGTGAGAGACGCCCTGCGGGACATAGCAAAAGCCCAGGACGCCATAGTCCAGACAACAGGTGAGGTGGATGCTGCAAGACAACAGTCAATGGATCAGCTTGCGACATACACGCAGCAGATCGAGACGGCAATGTCAAAAGCCGCAGAGATGGTGGAACATTACAAGGCCTCTATCATCCAGCTCGATAGTGAGCTGGCAAAGCAGCGTGAGTTGAGTGTGAATACCGGACCGGCGCAAAAGGCCATCGAATCGGTCATAGCTGCAATGGCCGAGGTGAAAGACAAAACCGTCACCATAACGGTGCTGACAAACAATGTGCCTGCCGGGGGCGGCATGGGGCTGAGCAGTTCCCACGGGGAATCAGTTGGCGATGTATTTCAGGATACCTCAGTGAATGTTGATTTTACCGGCACAGGATCACCCAAAAAGCCGCTGACTGAAAAGCTGAACGATTATCAGCAGCAGTTGAAAGACTTATCAGGAGATATTGCTCATAATTTCGATTTCAGCGGTCTCAGTAGAAGCATTTCGTCAGTAGCTGCACAGTCCCAGATCATGGGGTCAGCTGCCTCGCAGGCGCAAGCATCGGCCACGGATGATACATCTGCGATCGGTATGTCAAGCGGCATGACAGACGGCATCGCAAAGGTCCTTGAGGAGCTGTATATGAAGCTGGCTGCAGCCGAGGGCCGCGTGGCCTTTGCCGAGCAGGCGCGCAAAAATCCGGAGTCACCATACTATGCGATCTATGCGACGCAGATTGCTGAAAATGAGGCGATAATCAGGACTCTTGAACAGGCCATATCAAAACTGCTTTCCAGTGCAGAAAAATCTGCTGATGACAAACAGCGAGTGTCCGGGGGCGGGCTGCAGTCTGCAGGGACCGGTTCCGGTGGATCAGCAGGAGCCTTTAATCCGAACGCGAAGAATAACTATCCCCCGCCGCCTTCGCAGGGCAATATCACCTTTGCCCCGATCATAAATATACACGGCACGAATAAGAATCCTGAACAATTGGCGCGGGAAATTGCCAGGCCGCTCGAAAAAGAATTCAGGCGGCTGCTGGTCCTGAAATAATAGCAAGAAAAGGAGTTAATCATGTGGAGCTTTGATATGAATTGCTGTGTGAACTGCGCCAAGATCAAGACCTGCCCTGATGCATCGGTATTACAGCAGGGCCTTCGGGGATTGCTCGATACACTCTCCGGCAACGAGGGAGGATCTGCAGCCGGTATCGTGGTTGTGGTCTGTAAGGACAGAGAATAAATAGCCTGTGCGCACCTTTGGCGGAGCCTTTACAGCAGAGAAGAACAAGAAGATCGGAGCGGCGCCTGTCTGGATCCTGAAATGCCCATTTGCCTCCTCCGGAACGTTTTACCTCTCAGATCTTGCCATGACAACACTCGACGGCTGGCAGACCCGGTCATGGATAAAAACATGGGGCAGCATCGATGAAAATATATCAGGCGACATGGCGTTGACGGCAGTGTCTGACTTCTCGATCGAGGTCATTATAGATCCTGATACAAGCCCGAATATCCATGATATCCTCTGGTTGGCCGCTAATAATATTGAGACGCGAGACTGTGAACTGTATCTGTATTTCCGCGATGCATCTGCCTTCGCCGAAAGGATCTGGGTAGGCAATATCGTCGATTTCGAGAAGCTGAACGAGTTGACCTATCGGATTGATTTTGCCGACCTGTCTGTCCGCCTCGATAAATACATCGGCAGTAAGATCAACCTGAGCGCGTATCCGTCGGCAGACCCTGACGACGTGGGCAAGGTACCTAACATCATCTATGGTACAGTCGAAAAGGTCCCTTGCCTGATCGTGGATGCAGGGGCCATGACCGGCCTGCCTGCTAATATTACCGCTGCGGCAACCAGTTTCAGTCTGTCAGACGGCTCGCGGTTTGCAAACGGCATGGTGATCACCATTGATGCCGAGGAGATACTCATATCGGGCATCTCCGGCGACACGATATCGTCATGCACCCGTGGGTATAACAGTACAACGGCAGTATCCCATGCCAAAGGGGCCGCTGTGTGGGAGAAAAAAGCAGCATTTGTCTATATGTGGGCGGATCACCCTGTGACCAGCATAGGCAAGATCTACGGCAGGGTCAATGACGCTGAGCTGGACATTACGGCGATATGCACAAAGCATCCGGGCGGCACGACAGGCTACACCAACAAGGCAGTGATTTCGGTGCCGGGCTATATTACGGCAGCGCAGGCAGTGGCCCTTTTGGTGGCTGACGGCATATCGATAAATGACGCTATTGCGGTAGTGGACACTATTGCGGTCAACGATACGATCAGCGTGGCCGACACCATATCTGTCGTGGACACTATCGGGGTGAGCGATGGGATAGGGGTGAGCGACACGATCGGGTTTAGTTCAGCAGGATCGACCATTACGAGATATCCCGACAGCGGGACTTACAATGAATACATCGATGGCGATGAGACCACCTACCGTTTGGTCACCAGCGGTTCTTACAACTACGCATATTACCCAACGACATCCTTCGGCACGATTGCCGAGCAATATCATTATGTAATTGCCGAAAACACCGCAGGGACTTCTCAATCATTGCAGTTGAATACGACTTCTTTTACCCTCCCCGCGAACTCAGGGAAGATCAAACTCAGAAAGATTGCGACAGGCGGCAATTGGAATGACAGCACGGTGATTTATACAGGTTCTTCCAGTATACGCATTTACGAGCTCTGGAAGGAAGTCCTATACACACAAACTCTGACGAAGGCAGGCTCTGCGTCAAAAACAGGATCAGCGAGTAAAACAGGCTCTGCGAGCAAGTCCGGGTCAGCGAGCAAGTCTGGCAGCGCGAGCAAAAGCGGGGCAGCCAGCAAGAGTGGATCAGTCACTAAATCCGGCACAGTTACCCTGTCCGGCAATAGTGTTGCCAACACTCTGGTTGGCACACAACTCGTGGCGAGTGGCGTTGGATATAATTATTCAGCCCCAAATGACATCATAAGCCATTTTCTGAGCACCTACCTGGGCTATGCCTCTTTCAGCGGAACTGCAAACGGCTCGTATGTCTTTGCGGTCGTGATCAACGAGTATAAACGCGCAAAAGAATGGCTGGCACTGATGGCGTTCCAGTGCAGATGTTATCTGCGATTTGCCAATGCTCAGACCGAGTTACTCAACAGACCCGATATGCTGACCAGCGACAAAACCATCACGGCGGCCATGATCCGCATGGAGAGCGATTATAAAACCTCTGTAAGAGGGCCTGCCCGTTCCCCTCTGGGAGAGGTGATCAATAAGATCGACGTGCACTATAATCGCGACTGGACAAAGTCTGGTGACGGTGCATACAGAAAACTGTATGCAATATCAGATGCTACATCGATCACCCGGTATGGTACAAAAGAGAACCCGCAGATGTTCATGTTCGATTTCATCAGGGATGACGCCACTGCCCAGAGCGTCGGGGATTTCTACCTTGCCAGATATAAGGACAGAAAAAAGATATTGAAAATGGATCTGTTTCTCGACAACGTCGAGCTGGAATTCGCTGACGGAGTCACTCTTGCTTCGGAGGGCAATTTGTTGTGCGAAGTGGAAAAGGCGAACGTTGCACCGGGCAGCGCGACGGGCAAAAGAAATGACCGGCTAACGCTGGAAGCGAGGGAGTATTGATATGGCGCTGATAAAATTTGAGAGGACATCCGCCCCGACCGGATCAGTGCAGTTTGCGCGGAACCCAGGCCCTGGAAGTTACAGCCGGAAAACAGAGTATATGCAGCCAAAAGAGCGGTCTAACGGCGGGGACCTGTACAGTTACGACAAGGGCATCTCGCCGGACAGGTTCCGGACACTGTCATGGAAAAACATATCCGCGACCGATCTGGCTAATTTCATGACGTTCCTCGGTGTCGTGGTCGGGATCAAAGAAAACTTCACGTTCACGGACTATGACGGTGCAACATACACGGCGAGGATCTGGAACGCCGACGATATCCAATCTGCACCGGTAGCTACTGGCCGGGAGTCCCTGACCGTGGTATTGAGGATTGAAAGTTAGCTTGTAGACAGGCGGACAGTATTCCGGGGAGTGCGACCTCCCCAAACCCTATGTATCTCGCATAGGACGGGATAACCCGCTACCATCCGCACCCTCGCGAAGGGCGGATAAATAATAGCAGGTTTCCCTTGTATTTCAAAGAAAAAGGGAGGTCGCACATGAAGAAAAGCTTTCTATCCTACGTCGGCGGCAAGTCGCTGCTGGCAAACAAAATCATCCCGAAAATCCCGGCTCACGAGTGCTATTGCGAGGTATTTGCCGGCGCGGCATGGCTCTTCTTTAAAAAAGAGGAGTCGGAGATCGAGATCATCAATGACATCAACACTGATCTGGTCACATTGTATCGGATTGTAAAGCTGCATCTCGATGAGTTTATTCGGTATTTTCGCTGGATATTGATATCGCGGGAAGAGTTCGATCGCTTCCGGATGGAGCGGCCCGAGACCCTGACCGATATCCAGAGGGCCGTGAGGTTCTATTATCTGTTAAAATGCGGCTTTTCAAGTAAGATCGTCGCGCCGACCTTTGGCGTCAGCGCTACCAGGGCTCCCCGTATAAACCTGTTGAGGATCGAGGAAGAGCTGTCTGAGGCCCATCTGAGACTGTCACGAGCCTATATCGAGAACCTGCCCTATGCAAAGCTCATCGAGCGGGTCGATCGCGCCGGCACATTCTTTTATATCGATCCTCCCTATTTCAATTGCGAGGATTATTATGGCAAAGGGATATTCTCGAAAGAGGACTTCGGCACGCTGCGGGATCTCCTTGGCAGAATCAAGGGAAAATTTATCCTGTCGTTAAACGACACTTCGCAGGTTAGGGAGATCTATAAGAGGTTCCGGATCGAGAGTGTGTCTACCAGTTACAGCTTGGGAGGCGGAAATAAGAAAAAAGCGGTCAAAGAAGTCTTGATTCGGAACTTTTGACCGCTCAGCGTGCTATACTTTTCAAGCGAAACTTGACCCTGTCAACGTACGCCGGGAAGCCAGTTTTCGCAATTCCGAGCCCTGACTTTTCGCGCGTGCTAACAAAGAGCCGAAGGGCCAGAAAACTCTTTTCTGATTATTTCACTTACTGTCCAATCTTCTCACGAAGCTTTTTCGCCAATGCCGGATCAATTACCTGCAGTATTTTGTATTCTTCAAGCGCAGGGACTCTGTCATCCAGATAGCTGTATAGCAGGCCAAGCCCGTAATGGGCATCAGCAAATGAAGGTTTCAGCCTGATCGCCTCGTTGTATGCTGTGACGGCAGACTTATACTTTTCGAGTTTTGTGTATGCAATGCCGAGATTGAAATGGGCAACCGCAAGCTCGGGCATGATCCTGATCGCAGCATTCAACTCATCAGCCGCTTCCTTATACATCTTTGCTTCAAGGTATGCCATGCCGAGATTGGAACGTGTCCAGGCCGATTGGGGGTCAAGACTGAGCGCCTTCCTGAGGGCTGTCAGGGCGTCGCTGTTCCTGTTCAGACTCAAATACGCCACGCCAAGGCCGTTATACGCTTCAACAGCGTATGGGTCAGCTGCCACAGCCTTATTGTAAGCTTCAAGGGCTTCGGTATAGCGCACTGCAGAGTTGAGGCTGTTCCCCAGGTTAACCCAGTAGCTTGCAGAACCTCCCGGATCACGGTAAAAAGCCTCCCGAATCGTGATGACACGGTCAAGGGATATGTTGTCCCAAAATGTATACAAAGGTGCAACAAAATTGACCGTGCTGTCCGTGATGGTTGACACCGCAATGCCGATCACGTCCCCATTCTGATCAAAAATAGCTCCGCCGCTGTTCCCCGCAGTCAATGGGATCGTGATCTGGAACATCTGTCTGCCGCTGATCTCCCTGAAGCCATTCACGCTCCCTTCCGTTATACTTACGCGGCTGCCCTGAGAGTTGTCCATGAGGAATACCTTGGCACCCTGTCTGACCTCACGACTGTCGCCGATCGTTACTGCCCGGAACGCTCCGCCACTCACCTTGAGGACCACAATGTCATGCTCACGGTCTGCATGCAGAACACCTTCGACCGGCAGGACCGCACCATTGACCTTTACCCTGACAGAGGCCGCATTGCTGATGATATGATAGCTGGTCAAGACAGCGCCGTTGGCTGCGATCGTAAACCCGCTCCCATGACTGAACGATCTCTCCTTTTCGTCATATGCCACAACGGCGGCAATTGAACTGACATTCGCCTTGAAGATTTCAACGCTGCCCATCGGCATTCGGGAAGCCCTGCCGGCTTCTTCACCTGCCCCCGATCCCGGGGCATCAGGCAATTGTCCGTGTCGTGTGCCGTATCGCTCCAGGTCCTGATCAGTATAAACAGGCTCTGCTGCCCGGGCCTGCGGCCTAACAAAGAGCATGGCGGCCAATAGCAGCAATGCGATAGACCTTGCTGAGTTCAATTCATTTCACCTTCTATCAGAATACTCATCTGACTTATCCCCGACTCTCTAATCAGTGTTATAACTTGTATCTATTATAGGTGATTTTTAAAGCCAGCCAAATTATTTCATTTGCTGCGACCAGCACAATATTTCTCTTCATAAGCTGAAAAATGGGGGTATAATGAAGGCATATCCAATCGATTCAGGAGGTCAGTCATGAAACCATTTCTCCGCATTATCTTCTGCATGCTCGTATCAGTTCTGCTATCAACCTCTGCATATGCCAAAATCCAGAGTAAGGCGATCGAATATAAGGACGGCGATGCTCTGCTTGAGGGATATCTTGTCTATGACGATGCATCAAAAGAAAAAAGACCCGGTGTGCTTGTTGTCCATGAATGGATGGGGCTCGGCGCATATGAGAAGGGCCGCGCAGAGCAGCTTGCAGCCTTAGGCTATGTGGCCTTTGCTGCGGACATCTATGGCAAGGGCATCAGGCCCAAGGACGGGAAAGAGGCTGCTGAATTTGCCGGGAAGTATCGCGGCGGCGACCGCAAGGTGCTCCGCTCCCGGGTAAATGCAGCGCTTGATGTATTCAAAAAGCAGCCAATGGTTGATACGACAAAGACAGCTGCTATTGGGTACTGCTTCGGCGGTACAACCGTTCTTGAGCTTGCAAGGAGCGGCGCAGACACTCTGGGTGTTGTGAGCTTTCATGGCGGCCTTGCCACCTCTATGCCAGCTGATGCGAAGAATATCAAAGGCAAGGTGCTGGCTCTGCATGGCGGAGATGATCCCTTTGTAAAGGCCGAAGAAGTGCTTGCATTTCAGGACGAGATGCGCAAGGCAGGCGTTGACTGGTCTTTTGTGAGCTACGGCAATGCTGTGCACAGCTTTAGCAATCCTGCGGCAGGCAATGACAACTCCAAGGGTGCTGCGTACAACGAGAAGGCTGACAAGCGCTCCTGGGAGGCGATGAGAAAGTTTTTCAAAGAGATCTTCGGAGAAAAGAAATGAGCACAAAGATGAAATATCTTATTCTCTATGCCCATCCAAACCCCAAGAGCTTTAACCATGCCATCCTGGAGACGGTCCAGGCTGAACTGCAAAAGGCCGGAAAAGAAGTCTCTGTACGCGATCTTTATGCCCAGAACTTCAACCCTGTGCTCTCAGCAAATGACCTTGCAGGCATGATGCAGGGACAGCTGCAGCCCGAAATAAAGGCGGAACAGGAGTTTGTCGGCTCGGCAGATCTGATCGTTGTGATCTATCCGCTCTGGTGGGCGGGCATGCCTGCGATCCTGAAGGGTTACATAGACCGCGTCTTTACTGAAGGCTTTGCTTATAGCATTGTTGGGCCAGACCTTAAAGGCCTGCTCCAGGGCAGGAAGGTGCTGCTCATCACCACGACCGGTGCGCCGCAGGAGATGTATGAAGCGTCAGGCATGTTCAAGAGCATCGCCCAGACCACCGGGGAAGGCATATTCCAGTTCACCGGCATGGAACTGATCGAGCATAAGTATCTCTGTGCTATACCGTATCTGACGGATGCGGACAGGAAGAAGATGCTGGAAGAGCTGAGAGAACTCGTTCAGAAGAAACTGCTGTAAGGTCAGACAGTCACGGCGGGGGCAGCCTCATCGCTCCCGCCTTGTTGTTGCTTTTACTTTATTGATTGAATGCATTTCCCTTTCCAAGATTGCATGTCTGACACTTGGTTTGCAAATTATCCGGTACAGTCTCACCTCCTTGAGACCATGGAAGTATGTGGTCTACATGTAGATCGATGCCCGGTATTTTAATGGGACTTCTGCCACAGGATTGGCAACGAAAGCCATCGCGCAGAAGTATAGAGAACCTCAGGCGGGGAGATATTTCTCTTTTGGTTCTTCTTACTTTCCGTGGTTTTGTGATGTCGTCTGGCTCATCGTTTGTTATAGTGTCAGATACCAACGAGTCAGTCTGCCCTTTATCGATGTAAGACATGAACGCCATTAATGCTTTGTTCCAAGTCCCGAAACGCCTTTCATAAGTCCCCGTAGAGTAATTGGATAGCGGCGGTTTCATTTCCTCATACCGAGGTTGTCGTGCAAGCGAAATCCAAACTTCTCTCAAGTTCTCAAAAAGAGCTTCTTCAGGGATATTCTTCCGCTGTGATGGGTTTTCTTTTAAACCAGCTACCTTAAGAGCTTTGGACCACGACCCGAAGCGTTTGGCTATACAATCGGGAGAGAAGTGGCCGAATTGTTTATAGGCTATTACAGTAACAGTGTTGGTTCCTCTTTCCTCACAGACCCTTTTCATGTCTGCTATTAGTTCAGTTTCGGGTATGTTGTACCTTTTTAAATTCAGTTCAAATTTCATTTTATTTCTGTCCATCATTTTAGAGACAAATGGGCAGAGGATCAAGGAATAACTGCAAAATTGCCACGGGTTACTTATCCCCTTTTTCTGACTTCTCATCCTTCTTCCCGAAGAGCATATTCGAAAAGATCATGCCCGGGCAGATACCGGTTGCCGCTGCAAAGAAGAAAGATATCACAAGCCAATCAAGCTGCCTTCTCTATTTCTCTTGCCTCATATTCAGGAAACATTATTATGGCCGGATGAACATTGAAGGCCACAGCAAGCTGCTCCGCACGCTTCTTGCCAATTTCGACCCTCTCATTCTCCAGAAGACTCAGATTAGGCACTGATATCCCTGAACGGCGCGCAAGCTCAGGCTGCGTCCATCCCTTCAGATCACGGAGCATTCGAATAACCTCACCTGTTGATAAAACAGCATGCGCCTTAGCGGCACGGTATTGAGTCTGAGCTTTCATTTTTTACCTCCTAATACTTATGCGGTGTTATTTCAACGACCATAACGGTAACGATATCGCGTTCTATCTCATAAATAAGCCGGTATTGATCGCTCAAACGCGAGGATCGCTGCCCCTTGCGTTCACCTTTCAATTTTTCATCATGAAATCCCGGAAACTCTCGCAATTTATCAGGACCGTGCCGGAATACGATATTCTTCCAGAGCTCATATTTTTTGAGAACCTGCAAGGGCAGCCTTACACACGTTTTCGCTATGGTGCGGTGCTCAAGAATATGCCACATTATGAATAATCATAACTTCTTATGTTTGATAAGTCAAGATGAGAAGCCGACAAAAAAAGCGATCAACCTCTCAGAAAATGACCTGCAAGACCTCGTCGATCTTTTTCAGCGTTCTGATAATGCCTGCGGACTGAACAGCGGACAGTGACGATATATCGATCTTCTTCAAGATCCCCCGCATAGCATCAAAAGCGGGCTTCACGCTCATGTCATTGTCCATGCAGGTGACAAAAGCATCTCCAAGATCACTGGAGATCTGCGACTTCTCAGGTCTAACAGAACCGGCCTTCCTCCTGATCAACTTCACGCACTCCCTGAAATCCCTCAGCCTATGCGCTGCTGCTTCCATGGCCTTATCAGAATAATTGAGCTTCTTCCGGTAGTGGCTGTACATCAGGAAGAAGCGGATCTCCTGTGCAGAATATCCCTTCTTGATCAGCATATCCGTGTACAGGATATTGCCCTTGGATTTGGACATCTTCTGGTTGTTCACGAAAAGATGCGCACCATGCATCCAGAACTGCGACATGGGATATGGCTTGATCGCTTCCAGGATCGCAAGGGAATAGTCATGATGGCGGTAGAGATTATCGATGCCGCCGCAGAAGGCAGAGAGCGTTCCTCTGAAATGACGCAGCACCATGCTGGGGTCCTGCACGTTCCATGACGGCCTGCCCTCGCCCAGTTCAGTATTCCAGCAGGCCTTTTCGCTGATCTCGCAGCCGTGCCAGAGGATGAAATCGCCGTAATTCCACTGTATGCCGGGATAGGTATCTTTATGGAACCTTCTCCTTTTCTTCGGCCATTTCGACATATCCAGCCCGAAAAGCTTGCCGAATCCGCGCACCTTGAGTGGATCAAAATAGATATTGCCGCCATGATTGTACGCGATCTTTTTCTCGATCAGCTTCTTTATGATCCCGACCGACTCATCCACGCATTCTGATGCACGGGGCATATAATGAGGCACCTTCATTTTGAGCAGTTTCAGCTCTTTAATGAATTGGGAGATATTGCGGTCAGTAAGCTTTTTTACCGAGGTCTTATGCTTTTCCGCCTCTTTGATCGCCTTGTCCTCGATGTCAGTGACCGCCATGCCGCGCTCCACCGCGAACCCGGAATATTCGAGGTACCGGACAAGGATATCTTCGAACAGAAAGGTCCTGAAATTGCCGATATGAGCGCGCTGGTACACCGAGGGGCCGCAGGTGAAGATCGCAGCGCGTTTATTGCCCGCAGTCCTGAATGGTTCAACTTTTCTGCCAAAGGTATTGAATAATCTCAACATGATCAGTTCCTCTCATAATTCTATCCCATTTTATCGTTTCAAACCATAATCAGCGACAGGCAGAAATGCCGGAAAAGGACTGCCTGCAACACCTTATGCCCTAAACCCTACCAGCCAACCTGTCTTCTGAATGGCTGAAATGGCAACAACTACGTTTACGTGATATTCAGTTAATCATGTTGTCATTGCAGACCTTTTACGGTGTTTCTGGCTGTTGCAATACAACGTAAAGATATATCTACTCAACCTTCAGATGCTTCCACGTTCCTTTATGGAACCGCGCTGACATTAGTATGCCCTGTATACACATCGATATGACCATCGCCATCCAGACGCCCGTGGCGCCGTAATTCATTACAAGCGCGAAAAACCATGCGAGAGGCAGCCTGATAAGCCACATGCTGATGCCGATCACTTTCAGAGTGCCCCTCGTGTCTCCTGCTCCCTGGAGAGCACCGCCAAGGATCGCGCTCATGGCCATAAAGGGCTCTGAGAGCATATTGAACTGGAGATACCGCGTTGTCTCTTCAAGCACGTCCTGGTTCCGTGCAAGAAGAGACGCAAAATACCGGGCATTCAAAAAGAAAACAACAGCCATGGCACTCATAAAGAACGCACCCGAAAGCGCGATCTTCCATCCGGCCTTTTCAGCACGTTCAGGAGAGCCTGCTCCGAGGTTCTGGCCGATAAGCACTGAAGCCGCCATATTCAGGGCAAAAGCAGGGAGATAGATGATACCCTCGATCCTGAGGCCATTCGATATGGATGCAAGCGCAGTAATGCTGGTATCGCCAAGCCTGCCGAGTATGTTGTACAGGACGATGCTGCCGGCGTTCCAGGTGATCTGGAGCATTGCCGCAGGCCAGCCAATACGCAGGATCTTGCCAACGGTCTCCCCCGAGATCCTCCAGGGTTCAGCAAAGAGCTTCCTCCATCTGCTGAAGCCGAGAAAAAGAAGGTTCATCAGCATGCCGATCATCAGCGAGATTGCTGTGGCGGTTGCGATGCCTCTATATCCCAGAGCAGGAAAAGGACCGAGGCCGAAGACAAGCCCGAAGACCGTGATCACGTTGACAACGGTCACCAGAGACATGGTCATGAGCGGTTTTTTTACTTCTCCGCTTGCATTAAAGACCGCATTGGAGATGATAAGCACATAGTTAGGAGCAAGGGCAATTACAAAGATCCTGAAGAAGTCTCCGGTGATCTCCCTGATCTCTGGCGGAACGCCTGCAAGGGCTATGATCTGCCTGTACATGAGGAGTCCGGCAGCTGCAAGGCTGACTGCGCAGACAAGGCTGAAAAGAAGGGACTGCCGCGCAATATGCAGCGCACGCCGAAGATCATCGGCTCCGATGGCTCGTGCAACCAGTGCAAGGGTGCCGACACTGACTGCATTGGCAACGATCACCACAAGGAAATAGAGCTGACTTATGAAGCCTACCGCAGCCTGGACCTGCGGATTGATCAGTCCTGCCACATAGATGTCTGTGAACCCGACAATGAAATTCAGGACCATGATGATCAGCATGGGCCATGAAAGCTGCCAGATGTTTTTCCAGAGACTTCCTGAAATGATACTTTCGTGCTGCTTCCGGGTCTCCGCCATAGGAATATTGTAGCAGTAAGAAAAGATCAAGAGAAACAGGAAAAGAAAAGAAACTATGCGGGTCTTTTGTTTATTCTTCCAGACTGATCGCGTCGACCGGACAGTTTTCTTCAGCCGCCTCGCAGCAGCCGGTATAGTCGCAGGCCTCTTCATCGATCACCTTTGACTTGCCGATCACAGGGTCAACATGGAAAACAGCAGGGCAGATCTCTTCACACCTGCCGCAGCCTATACAGACATCTTCATCGACTATAACTCTCATGGCATCTCCTCAATAACAGCAGCGGCCAGCAGCGGGAACATGATCTCATGATGACCGGTAAGGGCAAAATTCTGGCCGCAGTTCATGGTCGGCCTTTTCAGAACATTCTCTCTTGGCCGGTAGTGCTGAATGAAATCCATATTCACGGTCGTTAACTTCTCTACCCTGTTGCCGAGATTGCGTGCTACATTCAGGGCCTTCAGAAAGACCTCGGGAAGTATGACCGCAGAGCCGAGGTTGATATAGACACCGCCCTCAAGATCGGCAACAACAGAGGCAAGAAGCCTGAAATCATCCATGCTCCCCTTGCCGAGAGCAGCGCCATCAGCCTCGGGATGCATATGTATGATGTCCGTTCCTATGGCAATATGAACCGTTATGGGAATGCCGAGCTCGTAGGCCTGGCAAAATATGCTTTTGTCCCTGAACGTGAATCTTCCTTTGCTGATATATTCACCTGCTGACTTGCCGATGCCGTATCCCTTCTTCACACCTTTATTGATCGCAAGGTTCAGTCCCCTGCCTGTGTCCTTTGACATGCCGAACGCTCCGGCACAGAGTTCCCGCGCAACATCCTCCGACGTATGACCTGCCATGGCTATCTCAAAATCATGAATAACACAGGCGCCGTTTGTGGCGATCGCGGTTATGATCCCCTTTTTCATCAGGTCTATGATGACCGGCGACAGACCCAGCTTTATTGGATGGGCGCCCATGCCGAGGATAACCGGCCTCCGGTCCTTCTTCGCCTGTACAATGGCAGCGACAACAGATCTGAAGTCTCGGGCAGCAAAGAAATCAGGAAGCTTTTCGAGGAAGTTCGCAAATGAATCTCCGCGCTCGGACACGCCGGCAAAAGAGCTGACCGACACCTTGCTCTTCCTCCCGGAGAGTGAATAGGTCTTTACTGATCTGAGCGACAGAGGTTTATACTGTTTCATGGGATAAATTGTAGCATAGAAGGTTCAGGGGTTGCATACAGCCCTTCTTCAGGCCTTTCATTGCTTTAACAGGTTGTTTTATGGTATAAAACAGGACTTTTCGATCAAGGAGGACAGCACATTGGCAGCAAAAGCACCGGTAAAAAGAAACCTTTCAGCAGAGAAGAGGGCACGGCAGGCTGAAGTAAAAAATGCCCGTAACAGAGCAGCAAAAAGCACGATCAAGGGCGCCACAAAGGCTGTTGAGACATCGGTCAAGGCAAAAGACAAAGAGGCGGCAGCAAAGACTTTGCTGGCTGCTATCAAGACCATCAGCAGCGCAAAATCAAAAGGTATACTCCACAGGAATACCGCTGCACGCAAGATATCCAGACTGACGAAAAAGACTAACGCGCTGGCGAAAGCCTAAGCAGTTTGACCAGCAGCAGCTCAAAAGGATAGAATCCCCCGGTCTTTATGCCCAGGTCTGCACTGTTCAGCAGGCGAAATACTTCATACAGATAGTTCAGCTCCCTGGGGGAATTCTTTTCCCCCAGCTGCTGAGCATATTGCCAGTTCAATGCCCCCAGCAGTCCATACGGCTCCTCGGTCTCCCTCAGGATGCTGTATATCCTGAATACCTTTTCCTTGTTCCGGTCGCGGATCGCATTGATAAGGTCAAAGGCGCCAAAGCTCCTCTTCCCTTCTATGATCTCGGCAATGTCGCCCTTTTCTATGTCAGCCTTACCGACAAGTGTCAGCTTCTCGATCTCTGTCGAAAGCATGCCGAGGTCAGGGCCGATCATCGCAACAAGATATTCAGCGGAATCTCCTGACAGTTTCAGACCCTTCAGTTTCGCCTTTTCGACGATCCAGGCAGGCATGTCGCTTTCCCTGATATCAACCGTGATCTGCTTGACCCCCGCGAAGCTCTCTTTCGCATCCTTCTTAAGCGTCCCCTCATACAGGAGCACCAGCACTGAACTCTTTGACGGGCTCTGCAGATAGCCTTCGAGTTTCTTCAGGTCCTTCTTCGCGATCTTCTGGGAATTTTCGATCACGACAAATTTTCGGCCGGCAAAGAACGGAACCGTATTCAAGACATCGAGGACCTGGTCAAAGGCTGTCTTTTCCTGCTCAGGGGAAAGCATATCAAAGGACTGAAAATTGAAGTCCAGTTCTTCAGGCGGAACAAGACCCTTAATAAGAGAAGCTGCTTCAGCATGCAGAAACCGACTGGAGGAGTTAATCAGATAACATGGCGCTGGAAGAGCTTTCTTTATCTCATCAAGAAGGTTTTTGTAGCTCATTTGTAAATGAGTGCGCCGACGATCTCCACGGCAATATCTGCAGCTGCCTTTTCTTCGGCCATGCCACGGGAACCAAGGAGCAGGGTCATGTCCCCCGTACCTGCAGATGAGATAATAAAGGGCGATGTGACCTTTATTATCCCGCGCACGTTCCCATCATGGTCCTTGTACGTAAAGTCAGCATCAGCAGTGATCCGGTATTCAACGGTTATGTCGTTCTTCTCTGAAAGACTCGACATTTCGAACCTGCGGACAATACCGGAAAGGACATTCCCGGCTGAAGGGGTAACGGTGATGCCGTTCCTGGCAAATTCCAGGACAAGCGCCTTATGCAGCTTGTCCTGCAGCTTCGGCTCATGCGAGAGGTTCTCGATCTTGCCTATCCTGATCTCGGTGAACGGCAGGTCTGCCCTGCGATGAAGAGAATATCCGCAGCCCGCAGTCATAAGAACCGCAATGTATGCAAGCCCCAGGAAGACAGATACCGTTGTCAGTCGGCAGTGCGTCATCATCTCCCCACAACAATATTTACGAGTCGGCCTTTAATTACGATAACCTTTTTTATGTCCTGCCCGCCAATGAACTCAGCGACTTTGCTGTCCTTAAGCGCCCGTTCTTTCAGGTCATTATCAGTCAGCCCGGCAGGGATCATGAGTTTGCCCCGCAGCTTGCCATTGACCTGGATCACGAGCTCGATCTCCTCATCTTTTGCAATCTCTGCATCCCATACAGGCCAGGGCATTTCTGATGCGTTTTTGCTGTGATCCAGTTGAGACCAGAGCTCCTCGGCAATATGGGGCGTAAAAGGAGACAGAAGCAGGAGCAGGTTCTCTGCGGCAAACGTAAGCACCTGCATCTCCTTCCCGTTATCAGGCTCGAAGCCGATCATCTCATTCACCAGTTCCATCATTGCAGCAATGGCGGTATTGAAATGATAGTCTTTTTCAATATCTGCAGTAACTTTCCTGATCGTCTGGTGCGTCTTCCTGAGAACTGCCCGTGCACTGTCCGAAAGCTCCCCGTTATCTGTGGCTGAAGAAGCAGCTCTATTCAAGGCATCACGATGCTTCTGGGCCACTGACCAGACCCTGTTCAGGAAGCGATAGGCCCCGTCAACGCCCTTGTCAGACCAGTCGAGATCTCTTTCGGGCGGAGCGGCAAAAAGGGAGAAAAGTCTCGATGTATCAGAGCCGTAGCGGTTGATAAGATAATCAGGATCGATCACATTGCCCTTTGACTTGGACATCTTTGCGCCGTCCTTGATGACCATGCCCTGTGTCAGCAGGTTTATGAACGGCTCGCTCACATTAACTATGCCGAGGTCTCGTAATACGCGGGTAAAGAACCGGGAATAGAGAAGATGAAGCACTGCATGCTCAACGCCGCCGACATACTGGTCGACAGGCATCCAGTACTTCAGTAATGGGTGATGAGTGATGGGTGATGAGTCTTCCTTAAACTGGTCACGCACTACGGATAACCCATTACGGTCTTTGAGGCAGTAGGCAACAAAATACCAGGAAGAATCCACAAAGGTATCCATGGTATCTGTTTCGCGGCGGGCCTTGCCCCCGCACTTCGGACAGGTTGTGTGAAGGAACGCATCAGATTCCTGAAGCGGAGAGCCTCCGGTGCCGGTGAATTTCACATCTTCAGGAAGTATCACAGGCAGGTCCTTCTCAGGCACAGGCACAATGCCGCATCTGTCGCAGTATATAATAGGAATCGGGGTTCCCCAGTACCGCTGCCGCGATATGCCCCAGTCACGCAGTTTGTAATTAGTAACCTTCTTGCCAAGGCCCTTTTCTTCGAGATGATCAGCGATCTTCTGCTTAGCATCGGCGCTGTTCAGCCCGCTGAACTGCCCCGACTCAACAAGTATCCCTTCGTCCTCAAATGCTTCCTCTAATGCCGAATGCTGAATACTGAATGCTGAATGCAGTTTAATGACCTGCCTGATCGGGAGCCCGTATTTCTCCGCAAATTCAAAGTCCCGCTGATCATGGGCAGGGAC
This sequence comes from Nitrospirota bacterium, assembly GCA_016214855.1. NCBI lineage: Bacteria > Pseudomonadati > Nitrospirota > Nitrospirota bacterium. The sequence goes on from JACRMT010000012.1 coordinate 125,670, forward strand.
CGACATAATTGCGCCGGTGCCGTATTCCATTAAAACAAAATTCGCGATGTACACAGGGATCTTCTCATTGTTCATGGGGTTGATGCAGTATGCTCCCGTGAAGAGGCCGACCTTTTCGTCAACCTTGCCGTAATGCGCCCTCACCTTCTCAAGTTCTTCCTTATCGGCAACAAGCCTTTCAGCAAGCGGATGTCCGGGAGAAAGGCAGAGAAAGGTCGCGCCAAAAAGCGTATCAGGCCTTGTAGTGAATATCCTTATGTTCTGATCGATCCCCTCGACACGGAAATCAACCTCAGCGCCATGGCTCTTGCCGATCCAGTTCTTCTGCATAAGAACAACCTTCTCGGGCCAGCCTGACAGGGTATCGCAACCGCTCAGAAGCTCCTCTGCATAGTTGGTGATCCGAAGGAACCACTGCTCAAGCTTCTTCTGCACCACAACACTGTCGCAGCGCCAGCATTTTGTGTCGATCACCTGCTCGTTCGCAAGAACGGTTGCACAGGAATGGCACCAGTTCACGTACGAGGACTTCCTGTACGCCAGTCCCTTTTCGAGCATCTTGACAAAAAACCACTGGTTCCATCGGTAATACTCAGGACTGCAGGTTGCCACTTCCCTGTTCCAGTCATAGCTCAGGCCAAGCTTCTTGAGCTGGCCTTTCATATATTTGATGTTCTCATAAGTCCACTGCGAAGGGTGGACATTGTGCTTGATCGCGGCATTCTCAGCCGGCATGCCAAAGGAGTCCCAGCCCATGGGATGGAGGACATTAAATCCCTGCATCCTTTTATACCGGGCGATCACATCGCCGATCGCGTAGTTGCGCACATGGCCCATATGGATCTTTCCGGAGGGATAGGGGAACATTTCAAGACAGTAGAATTTCTTGCGCGAGTCGTCCTTCTCAGTTCTGAAAAGATCTTTCTCTTCCCAGTACTGCTGCCATTTGGGTTCGATAGCTGCTGGATCGTATCTCTCTTCCACAGACTCCTGCCTCCGGAAATGTTCAGGGAACAATAAGATTTATCAGGAATTACGTCAGCTATTATAGCAGGTTTACCCTTGCATATCATAACCACTCAGAATATGAGTCTTATTCTTTTGCCGCCACTGTTGTCTGAACGCTGGCATGTACTTTTTCTTCACTTTTGCTGGGGGTCGAGGGGCAAGTATTGTTAAGGCTTGCGTATCTTGCGTCCCGGTGAATCACACAACATCAGCCAAATAAGTCAGAATGAGTGCCTGTGCGGATAAAGATGATCTCCTCGGCATTACTGTCAACTTTATAGATCAGAAGCCAGTCCGGCTCAATATGACAATCCCTATGGCCTTTCCTGTTTCCGGTAAGCGGGTGGTCATGGCGCTTGATCTCAAGCGGCTCCTCACTTACGAGCTTGTTCATAATCCGCTTCAGCTTCGTAAGATCCTTGCCTTGCTTCACAATCAGTTTATAGTCGCGTTCAAACTGTTTTGTGGTCCTGAAGGTTAGCATTAGGCCTTCATCTTCAGAAAGAAATCATCAACACTGTCATAGCTGCTCAGATTGCGGCCCTCCTCGGCATCCTTCATCGCCTTCAGAGTGGTCTTGTTCGGTATTTTCACATCAAAAGGCAGACCCTTGCGCAGCCTCACCTGAGAAAGAAACAGGTTTATTGCCTCTGTTGTGCTGATCCCAAGCGCCTTCAAAACCTTCTCCGCATCAGTCTTCAGCTCTGGTTCAACTCGTGTCGTAATCATTGCTGTCTTTGCCATATGAAACCTCCTATGATAGTCAATTGTATCACATTTGATAGACAGTCAAGCGATATTTTACAGCAACACAAATGCGGTCAGAATTTTACGCCAACCATTGCGCTGCCATATCAGAAAGTTTTTTGGTAAGAAAGAACGGTCAAGCCTGAAAAGCGGTGAGCACTTCTCAGAAATTGATACCGAGATCAGGGAAAAGCGTTGTAAGCTGACGGACGTTGTTGGTAAGGAGCAGGACGCCAAAGGCAATAAGAACAATACCGCTTACCAGCATAATGACCTTCATATACTTGCGTATCCTGGCAGAATAGCTCAGGAACGAGTTGAACATAAGAGAAGAGATGAAGAACGGCACTGCAAGGCCAAGGGAGTAGACTGCAAGCAGTTTGAAGCCGTATTCAGCAGAACCCTTGGAACTCGCGTACAGCAGGATCGTGCCGAGGATCGGGCCAATACAGGGGGTCCAGGCAGCGGCAAAGGTCATGCCAACGAGAAAGGTCCCGACATACCCGGCAGGTTTTCCGGACAGATGGAATTTCCGTTCCCGGGTCAAAAAATCCAGTCTGATAATACCTGAGACAAAAAGGCCGAAGAATATGACCAGCACACCGCCGATATTCCTGATCCAGTCCTGATACTGGAACATGAACTTTCCGACCGCTGAAGATGAAGCGCCAAGAGCTACAAAGATCGTTGAAAAACCTGCGATGAAGGCGAGCGAATTGGTTACCGTGAGAAAACGGATGCGCTTCCGGTCAGTCCCCTCTTTCAGGTCTTCGAATGAAACACCGGTGATAAAGGTGATATAGGAAGGGACAAGTGGAAGCACGCAGGGAGAGAGAAAGGAAAGGATGCCGGCAAGAAACGCAAGGGAGAAGGAGACATCCTTCATACGCGAGCCCCTTCGCTCAGAGCGCAGTCTTCAGTGCTGCCCTTGATCTTCTCTATTGCATGCGGTATCACATCCATGATCGCTTCCAGTCCCTCTTTCACTGCCTTGGGGCTTCCCGGCAGATTAATGATCAATGTCTTTCCCCTGACGCCTGCTACAGCGCGGGAAAGCATTGCCCTGTTCGTTTTCTTTAGCCCTGCCATCCTCATTGCCTCGGCAATACCGGGAATCTCCTTTTCGATAACCTGGAGTGTTGCATCCGGCGCCACATCTCTTGGAGAGAGACCGGTGCCGCCGGTCGTGATGATCAGATCCACGTTTCTACAGTACTCGATAAGTTTTTCTTTAATCAATTCTTTCTCATCAGGGATGATCTCGTAATAAGAGACGTCAGCATCTATGGCCTTGAGCATATCCCTGATCAGTGGGCCGCCAAGATCCTCACGTTCGTTGCGCGAGCCCTTGTCGCTGAGTGTAAGAATGGCTGCGGATATCATAAACCGGAAGACGCTGCCATGACAGTGACTTTGTCACCATTTCTGACTGTGCCGCCATTGATGACTTTGATGAAGATGCCTTCCTTCGGCATGACGCAGTCTCCGGCCTGGTAGTAGATGGCGCAGCGGGTATGACATTCCTTGCCGATCTGGCTCACCTCGCCGATGATCTCCTGCCCGATCTGCAGGCGTGTTCCGACTGGCAGGGAAACGAGGTCAATGCCTTCAGTAGTTATATTCTCTGCAAAATCTCCGGCCTTCACATCCAGGCCCATATCCTGCATCTTCTTAATGCTTTCGACTGCAAGGAGACTGACCTGTCTGTGCCATTCTGATGATGAATGGGCATCGCCCTCGATACCGTAGTTTGTGCGGATCTCTGCCTCTGCGACTGGCTTCTTCCGCATCCCTTTTTTATCGCTGATATTGATCGAAACAACTTTGGCAGACATGTTAAACGATACCACAATAAAACAGGGGGGAACAAGCTGATACTGCAAGATCGGATATCATTTTCATCCTAAGTAATATGACTTTTCTGCTACCTGAGTCTCTTATAAATTTCTCTTCGATGACCAACTCTGAGGATGACCACATCATTGCCTTCAATATCAAAAACAACCCTGTAATCGCCAATCCTGTATTTGTAAGTCCCAAGCTCGGGGTTGCTCAGTTTTTCCGAATTTAACAGAGGATTATCCTGAAGTTTTAAAAGGGCTTTTCCGATATTGCCTTTTACCGAAGAATCCAGTTTCTTTATGTCTTTTTCAGCCCTGCGGGTATAAACAAGCTTGCAGCTCATTCACCAAAAATCTCTTTATGAGATTTTGTCTTGCCTGCTTTGTACTCTGCCCTTGCCTCTTTAATGCTCAGCACATACTCAGGTGAAATTATTGCCAGCAGATCCTCAACAAAAACTTCCCTATCGCTTTTCTTCATCTTTTTCACTGCTTCTATAATTTCGTCGGTTGGTATAGGCACTTTTAGCTCCAGCATTTGAACACCTCCTGTAAGATATTATATCAAGCAGCCTTTTTTACAGACATGCCCTTAGACTACCACAGAGGTTCTGAAGGGGACAAGACACGAATGGACAAAGCTTCATTACAGTAAAGGCCGTATCCCTGTTCTTATGGGATACGGCCTTTTTTAGATATTCGCTAAAAGCTCTTACGTGCCTTCCTGCCAGCTTGCGAGGCATTTCTTCTGCGCAGGAGTAGGAACATCGATCGTGATGCTGATAACTACCGGCTAATAGCGGTAGTGCTCGGTCTTGTACGGTCCGTTCAGCGGCACGCCGATATAGGCGGCCTGTGCATCGGTGAGCGTCGTCAGCTGAGCGTTAAGCTTCTTCAACTGCAAACGTGCCACCTTTTCGTCGAGGTGCTTGGGCAGCGTATGAACGCCGACCGGATATTTATTGGAGCCCTTCTGCGATTCTGTCCATAGCTCGATCTGCGCGATGGTCTGGTTGGCGAAGGAGGACGACATCACGTAGGATGGATGACCCGTGGCGCAGCCGAGGTTCACCAGGCGGCCTTTGGCCAGCAGTATAATGCGGTTGCCGCTCGGCAGAATGATGTGATCGACCTGCGGCTTAATCTCCTCCCACGGGTATTTCTCCAGGGAGGCTACGTTGATCTCGGAGTCGAAGTGGCCGATGTTGCAGACGATCGCCTGATCCTTCATCTTCACCAGGTGCTGGTGGTCGATGACATGAAAGTTCCCGGTTGCGGTGACGAAGATGTCAGCCTTGTCGCACGCGTAGTCCATGGTCACTACGCGATAGCCTTCCATCGCGGCCTGTAGCGCGCAGATCGGATCGATCTCGGTGACCCAGACCTGGGCCGAGAGCGCCCGCAGCGCCTGGGTCGAACCCTTGCCCACGTCGCCATAGCCACAGACCACCGCGATCTTGCCAGCCACCATCACGTCGGTGGCGCGCTTGATGCCATCCACGAGCGACTCGCGGCAGCCGTAGAGGTTGTCGAACTTGGACTTGGTGACCGAGTCGTTGACGTTGATCGCAGGGATCTTGAGCTCGCCCTTCTCGTGCATCTGGTAGAGGCGATGCACGCCCGTGGTGGTCTCTTCCGTGACGCCCTTGATCTGCGCCAGACGCGTCGAATACCACTTCGGATCCTGCTTGAGCTTCTCCTTGATGCTGGCGAACAGAACCGTGGCTTCCTCGCTGTCCGGTTTGTCGAGCACCTTGATGTCCTTCTCGGCGCGGGCGCCGAGGTGCAAGAGCAGTGTTGCGTCGCCCCCGTCGTCCAGAATCATGTTCGAGTACCCGCCATCGGGCCATTCGAAGATGCGGTGTGTGTAGTCCCAGTATTCAGGCAGTGATTCACCCTTGACAGCGAACACTGGTGTGCCTCCTGCGGCGATGGCCGCGGCAGCGTGGTCCTGCGTCGAAAAAATGTTGCATGAGGCCCAGCGCACCTGCGCGCCGAGCGCGGTCAGTGTCTCGATCAGCACAGCGGTCTGGATCGTCATGTGCAGCGAGCCGGTAATGCGCGCGCCTTTCAGGGGCTGGCTCTTGGCGTATTCCTCACGGATGGCCATGAGACCGGGCATCTCGGTCTCAGCGATCTTGATCTCTTTTCGGCCCCAATCAGCCAGTTTGATGTCTGCGATAACGTAGTCTGTTGCTGCCATTGCCGTAGTCATGGTATTCCTCCCATTCGGTTTTTTGAATGGGCGCCGTTTCTGTTAAACCACTCCTTCGAGCCTGACAGACGCACCTTCCGGTGACTGCTGCAGCGCCCCTCGACGGAGTCACACAATATTGAGGGCAGCCCCGCAGGGCTGCCCTATAATTTCAGACAGCAATGCATCTCGGATTTCGGTTTTCATTTCGCGTACCGAAATCCGCATTCCGCATTACTATAGTCCTGCTTCTTTCTTCAGTGTCTCTGCCTTGTCTGTATTCTCCCAGGTGAAATCAGGATCGGTCTTGCCAAAGTGGCCGTACGCTGCGGTCTTCTTGTAGATCGGCCTTCTCAACTGCAGATGATCGATAATTCCCTTTGGCGTAAGATTGAAATTATTCCTGATCAGTTCTGCGATCTTCTCTTCTTCGATCTTGCCCGTCTCATGCGTATCAACAAGGATCGAGACCGGCTCAGGCACGCCGATAGCATAGGCAAGCTGCACCTCTACCCGGTCTGCAATGCCGGCGGCAACAATATTCTTTGCAATGTACCGGGAGATATATGCGCCTGAACGATCTACCTTCGTCGGATCCTTGCCAGAGAATGCGCCGCCGCCATGGCTTCCCACGCCCCCGTAGCTGTCAACAATGATCTTCCTGCCTGTGAGGCCGGTATCGCCCATCGGGCCGCCCACAACAAAACGGCCGGTCGGGTTGATATAGTATTTCACCGTCTCTTCATCAAGCAGCTCATGCGGCACAACAGTCTTGATCACCTTTTCGATGATGTCCTCACGCATCTCTTTCATATGCACATCAGGACTGTGCTGTGATGAAACCACGATAGTGTCAATGCGGAATGGTTTGCCGTCCCTATACTCGATGGTAACCTGTGACTTGCCGTCAGGCCTGAGATATCCGAGGAGATCCTGCTTCCTCACTTCAGACAGTTTCATCGCGATCTTGTGTGCAAGCATGATCGGCATGGGCATCAGCTCAGGTGTCTCGTTGCAGGCAAAACCGAACATAAGTCCCTGGTCTCCTGCTCCTCCGGTATCAACACCCATCGCAATGTCGCCTGACTGCTGATCAATGGAAGTAATGACCGAACAGGTTTCGTAGTCAAAACCGTATTTGGCGCGTGTATAACCGATATTTTTTATCGTCTCCCGGACGATATCCGGGATATGGACATAGCAGGATGTCGATATTTCGCCGGCAACAAAGGCAAGGCCGGTCGTTACCAGAGTCTCGCATGCAACCCTGGCTACCGGGTCCTGCGCGATGATCGCATCAAGGACAGAATCCGATATCTGATCAGCTATCTTGTCCGGATGGCCTTCAGTTACGGATTCTGATGTAAAGAAATAGTTTTTCTTTGGCATAAAAGCGCTCCTTTCCCAAGCTGTAATTGCATATTTTAATCTTTTTGTAAGGAAATTACAAAGAAGAATGCGCCCCAAATTACATTTTTCAGAAAATTAACATTACATTAGTGATATAGAAACTTCCGGGGACATAACAGGACAGAAGACGCTGCGAAAAAACAGAAACGATCCTGAAAATTGTTACGGCATGAACTCCTGCAGAGCATCGGCAAATTTCTTCGGCATGAAGCCAAAATGCCGCTCCACGGCATCGAGGTCGCAGATATTGTCCTGTTCGAGGAGGCGCAGCTGATCAGAGGTGACCGGCGGCGAAGGTAAAAAGCGCTCAAGGATGGAGGTGCTGAGCTTCATGAACCCCATCGGAATACTGAACGTCGGCCTCCTGTGGCCCATGGCCTTTGAGAGGTTCTCAACAATCTCGCGGTACGCAAGATGCTCAGGTCCGCCGATATCAAAGGTCCCGGAATACCTGGCGGGGTCATCAATGACCCTGCCGATACAGGTGAGCCAGTCTTTTATATAGATCGGCTGAAATTTCGCCTTGCCTTCACCGGGCAGCGGGACCACAGGGGAAAATTTCAGCATGTCCATGATCTTCTTCGTGAATCCGTCCCAGGGGCCGATGATCAGGGAGGGCCTGAATATGGTATACGCTATGCCGCTCTGTTTGACGATCTCTTCAGCCTCTGCCTTTGTCTTCAGATACCCTGACCATGAAGATATGTCCGACCCCAATGCAGACTGATAAAAGAAATGCTTCACCCCTGCTCGTTGCGCCTCCTTCACGAGATTCTTTGTGCCCTCGACATGGATGGACTGGAACGTGGCATCACCCCTTTCCTCTATGATGCCGACGAGGTGGATGACAATATCGTCAGAACGAAGAACTCCCTGCAGAGAGACGGCCTGCGTGATATCGCCGGGAATAACCTCAGCTCCTTTTTCTGCAAGAGCTGTTAGAGCTCTTTTTGAGCGGGCAAGGCACTTCAGCTTATGGCCTTTCGCAAGGAGAAAATCTGAGAGATGGCCGCCGGCAAACCCTGATGCGCCGGCTATGAAGATCATTGCAGGTGGGCGAGTTCTCTGAACTTTTGAAAAGAAGCTGACTCTATTGCTCTATGGGTGCTATTGCCCAGACTGTCCATGGTAACGATCGCCGGGAAATCCTTCACCTCAAATATCCACATCGCCTCAGTTGTGCCGAACTCTTCAAGCTTCCATGAGCCGATGGTCCTCACGATCCTGTCTGCCAGATACGCTGCTGCGCCGCCAATGGTCTGGAGGTACACGCACCCTGCTTCCTGAAGCGCTTTGAGCGTCTTCTCTCCCATACCGCCCTTGCCCATGACGCCGCGCAACCCGTATTGCCTGATCACATCTGCCTCATACATCTCGACCCGCATGCTGGTCGTCGGGCCTGCAGCAATGACCTGATACCCGCTCTCTGTCTTTTTCATCACCGGTCCGCAGTGATAAAGGACAGTGCCTGCAAGATCAAAAGGCAGGTCTTCTTTTTTCGGCTTATTTTCAACAAGATATTTATGCACCCGGTCCCGGCCGGTCACGAGCTTCCCATTAAGCAAAACCATATCACCGGCCTTAAGACCTGCAACGTCGGCTGCGGATAACGGAAGATCCAATCTTTTCCCCTCTACCATATCAGCCGGCCCCTTCTCATCGCCCAGCAGCCCAAAGAGACATCGACAAAATAGGAAGCAGGATGGCGATGGTTAACACCCACCTTGACGCCAAGCGCTGTGGTTCGTCCTCCGAGTCCCATGGTGCCGATGCCAAGCTGATTTATTTCCGTAAGAAGCTGCTTCTCGAGACTGGCAAGTTCATCTATCCTGTTCAGATCATTCAATTTTCTCATGAGCTGCTCTTTGGCGAGTCTTGCAACCTGGTCCTTGGCAGCGCCTATGCCGACACCTACGATATAAGGTGGGCATCCCCTGCCCTGAGCCTTCTGGATCGCATCAAGCACGCACTTTCTAACGCCTTCGAGGCTGCGCTGCGCGCCCAGCTCTTCGAGGGGCAGTTTGTATGTCTGGCCTGCATTTTCACAACCGCCGCCCTTGAGCATTAGGTCGATGATCAGAGAACCGCTCGGCGTTTCTTCAAAATAGATGATCGGAAACCCCTCGCCGGTATTATCCCCTGAGTTCTTATCCGTAATGATATCAACAGCATTGGGCCGCAAAGGGATCCTCTGAGTTGCTTCACGAGTTGCCTCAAGAATGGTCTGTTTTAGTTCATTCTGACTCAGCCCAAAGGGAACCTTAACGTAAAAGACCGGTACTCCCGTGTCCTGGCAGATAGGCCGTGAGGTCTCCCGGGCCCGTTTTATGTTCTCAAGAATGACCGAGAGCGATGAAGCAGCAGTAGAACCTTCCGATTCCCGGGGCAATGCTGATTTTATAGCCTCCTCGATATCAGGAGGCAGCGATGTAGCAACTTTTTTGTACAGCTCTACAATGCCGTCGAGGAGTTTGAGCACCTGTTGCTGCCTTTCTTTTCCTGAAATTTCTTCGCAAATTACAGTTGTTATCATACCAAATTAGGCGCAATATGTATGCATTCCGCAAATCTCGGTAGTGGGTCAGTTTGATTTTTCTGCATTGATTTTTCTGCATCTTGACCGCTCAAGGAAGCCATGTTAGACTATTTGCATGGAAAAGAAAAAGAAGAAAGTACCCACGGATATTAACCAGATCGCCTCTTATATCTGCGATGTCACAACGAATGAGAGCAAGCCCACTGACGTTATCGAATGCAAACCCGAAAAGAACCCTGCTGCCGTTGCCCTTGGTCGCCTTGGAGGGCTCAAGGGTGGAAAGGCAAGGGCAGAGAGCCTAACTGCCAAGAAGCGCAAAGAAATAGCTAAGAAGGCTGCTCAGGCTCGTTGGAAGAAGTAGCCCCGCTAAAATCAAACTTTGGTTGGTCTCCAAAGACATTATTCACGTGTGTTTCGTATTCATATTCGTCTTTTGATATTTGAGCAATACCAAGCAACTGTCCTAGATGCGTGCGAAGTGCTTTAACTCCTATTTCTGCTAAGAATTGATGCAGTCTTTTCCATCGCTCTCCACTTGCCGCCCTTTGAGCAACTGTCAATTCATGTATTTTGCCATTGCTTTTCGCTAGTGGAACATAAACCTGATTGACTGTTAGGTGTTTAAATTTCCATGGATGATTTCTTTCAGGTTTTGGCAGTCTATACAGTCGATACCATTGTTCGTAAAGCTGATCCGGAAATTCTTTTTCGTATTCTCTGGCTTCTTCTCTTACATATAACTTGAATGCTGTAATTACTTCTTCTCTGGTAGCATCGTAACCCGAAAGGGCATATACAAGCCCCCTAATTCCAGCCTTTGCAGATGCATTTAGAATAATATGGGCCTGTTTAGCTATTGGTCGTTGCCGTGGTGTAAGACTTCCCTCTGCCTCAGCCGCTACAATTGCCTTGCAAACATCAATGAGCAAGGTAACATCAAAGCCATGAAGGGTTTTGCTTGATGGATCTCCTGAGACCGTATCAAGTCCTTGGAAAACAATAGGATTTTGAAGTTTTGCCATAAGTTCGAGACCAATGTAAGGAGCGATATTCTTACCGCTAATAAATCTTGGGAATCTACCACCACCCTGAGAACTAAATCCAAGTGCTGCGCCCATACCTCGTTGATGGATCACCGCCGTCTTCTGTCCATCATCTAAGACATAGCATTCAACATCAAATCCAAAATCCTCTTTGAAATTGCCTTTGTGCGTTGCCTTGGACGGTTTAACTCCCCATCTTGCGGTAGCGGCTTTTTTTGCTCTTTCCCTTCTTTCTTCAGGCGACATCATTTCAGCCAACACCTTAGCACCCTTTGCTTTTCCTGATATACTCTCGCTCATGCTAGCATCCTCCTTCAATAATATGCTTGCATTTTACTCCAAAGCAAATATATAATGCAAGCATAAAATAACATTCGATGCTAGCAAATAACTCTTGACAATGCTTGATCGGTCAAGTATAATTTAATCATGAACAAGTTAAGCATAACCAAACAAAAGCAGGTAATTGCCTCTCTGGTAGAAGGTAACTCTATCCGCGCCACTGTCCGTATGACCGGCGTGGCGAAGAATACTGTGGTAAAGCTCCTTGCGGATGTCGGCAAGGCATGTGGTATGGTGATGTCTATACATGGACTTCGATAGATGCAGACACAAAGCTTGTTCCTTCTTGGTATGTCGGCAGGCGTGATTATCATTCTGCCCGCGTTTTCATACAGGATTTAGCTGATCGCCTTGCAAACAGGGTTCAGCTTACCACAGACGGCCACAGGCCATACTTACAGGCAGTTGAAGAGGCTTTCGGTAGAAATATAGACTATGCAATGCTGGTAAAGCTCTATGGCAATGAAGGCGATAGGGGAGCTACAGCTAAATACAGCCCCGCACAATGCACAGGAGAGATCAAGGAGAGGATACAGGGCAAACCCGATATGGAGCATGTCTCCACGAGCTACGTCGAAAGACAGAACCTTACAATGCGTATGAGCATGAGAAGGTTTACCAGACTTACAAACGCTTTCTCAAAGAAGGTCGAGAACCTTGAACATGCTGTTGCCCTTCACTTCATGTATTACAACTTCTGCCGGATACATCAGACATTGAGAGTAACACCGGCAATGGAGGCAGGGGTTACGGATCATGTGTGGGATATCGAGGATATTCTTTCTCTGTTATAAATCTATTTAATTAATTTCAACTTTTTCATGTCTTCGATTGACCAACCAATAACGTCGAGCAAGCCCTTTAAGAGGTTTGGCCCATAGGTTTTTCTGGGATGATAGTGAATCGTGACTCGATTTCTTGTTTGGGGATGAAGATACACGTGGACTGCACCAGAACTTTCGTCTTTAACATATCCATATTTTTTTAAGGCTCTTACAATATCATCAGCAGTTAAGTTTTTTAATTGATCCCAATACTTGGGTTCGTAATTCATCCCTTTGTGGGATTAAACTGTAACCAAGATATTTTGGGTATGTTGAGGAGGACAAAAATATCGCGTAGAAGGCTGTTGTTCCTTTTCTTCTACACATATTTGTAATGGAATGGGTTCGCCATGCTTCATAAGAGACTTTATATAGAGAGTTATGGCTGTTTGAACATTCTCTAATGCTTCTTGTTCTGTCTCTCCATCAACATGAACACCTCTAAGTGCAGGACAAAATGCATGATAACTTGCACCATCCCTCTCGATGCAAATATCTACCGAAATTATTACTTTTTTCTTTTTAAACATTTGTTTAATCACAGTTTCATAAATTTCTTAATGTTGCTGTGCTTGACTAAATTATAGTATGGGTATTGTATTTGTCAATGAGGTTTATAGACCTATAAGATCATTTAATAATATATTATATATTATCGCTTGCTTATGCAATAAAAAGGAGGCATTTATGCAGATGGATAAAGCTCAGAAAATCAGGAAGGCATGGGGAAATAAGCCATGTCCTCATCCAACTTTTGACAAGGAATATTGTCTTGGCTCAGACACAGGGGACTACATTTGCATCCAATGTGGGAGATCATTCACAAAGGAAGAAAAGAATCAGATTGAAGCCAGTAAAAAATAAATCAAACTGACCCACTACCCAAATCTCTTATTCACAGCGGATGGCTTTTCTACAGGACTTGGATTATAAAGAATAAAGATAGTTATTTACAGAAATAGTATTTTTATGCTATTTTGTCAAATGCTTGTTAAAGTTGATGAAAATCCAACGCGGCAAAATATCATAACGCTCCTGAAAAAAAACGGGGGCATGACCATCGAGGAGCTGAGCAAGAAGATAAGCATTACCCCCATGGGCATCAGGCAGCATCTTCTTTCCCTTGAAAAAAAAGGACTTGTCAGCTATACCGCAAAAAAACACGGCATCGGAAGACCTGGTTTTGTCTATACGCTCACGGAATCGGCGGATGAACTTTTCCCAAAAACATACGACCGGTTAGCTCTCGATATTCTTAAGCAGGTCAAGAAAAACGAAGGACAGGAAAAAATCAACAAAATCTTCGTCTGGCGGCGGGACAAAGTTCTCCGGCAGAAAAAAGAGGCTCTGTCCGGGCTCACCGGGATCGATGAGCTCATGCACGGCCTGAAGGATCTCCTTATATCAGAGGGATATGTCGCTGATCTTGAAAAAGAGGCTGACCGCTACATTCTCAAGTCCTACAACTGTCCTATCAGAAAAGTAGCTGCCGAGTTCAATGAAGCCTGCCTGGAGGAACTTCAGCTTTTCAGAGAGCTCTTGAACCGCAATGTATCAATGGAGCAGTGCATGGGCCAGGGAGGCCCGTCCTGCGTCTTTTCAATCCCCAGCGCTTAATCTGCCTTTCTATTACTCTTTTTTTGCCTGCTTCAACAGCGAGACCAGTCTTTTCATCTGCGTTTTCTCATGGGCTGCCGTCACAACGATCCTTATCCTCGGCTCTTTAACCGTAGGCGGCCGGATAGCAGGCACATAAACTCCGTGCCCGAAAAGGAACTGCGAAATCCTGACAGCCTCCTTAATTGAAGCGGTCCTGATCGGGATAATGGGTGTCTCACTCAACAGATTGTCGTACCCGATGGCATGAAGGGCTTTTATAAGATATTCCCTGTTTGACCAGAGTTTCTGTACACAGCCCCGGTCATTTCTGGTCATCGAAACGGCAACATTGGCAGCGGCAATGACCGCAGGCGGGAGAGCGGTTGAAAAGAGCAGACTGCGTGCCCTGTTAGAGATCCATTGCATGACAGTATCGCTCCCGGCAGCAAAGGCGCCGAAAGCACCCAATGCCTTTGAAAAGGTGCCTATCTGTATGATCCACGGTTCCGGTCTTATGCTGAAGTGTGCAAGCGCGCCTCTGCCCCTGCCGAGCACGCCCGTGCCGTGAGCATCATCAAGATAGAGAAGCAATGAGTGATTCGTGCTGATGCGTGACGAGTTAACAGAATTACAAAGATCATAAAGATCTCTTAAGGGGGCGATATCTCCATCCATACTGAAGACCGTGTCAGTGGCAATGATCTTCCTGCCCGCAGTCTTGCAGTTCTTCATGAGTGTTTGAAGATGTCTGACATCCTTGTGCCTGTACACAACGGTCTTTGCCCTGCTCAGCCTGCAGCCGTCTATGATGCTGGCGTGGTTCAGCGCATCGCTGAAGATCACATCTCCCTCATCGGCAAGGGCCGGTATAATGCCGGTATTTGCAGCATATCCTGAGTTGAAAATAACCGCAGCCTCCACTCTCTTCCACGCTGCAATGCTCTTTTCGAGCTTATCATGCAGAAGCGTTCCGCCGGCAAGAAGCCGGGAGGCACCGGCACCAAACCCGTATTGTTGCATTGCCAGAGCTGCCGCCCTGACAAGATCAGGATGATCCGCAAGGCCGAGGTAGTCATTTGAAGCGAAATTGACGAACTTCTTTCTGCCGATGGCTATTACCGGCCCCTGGCCGGATGCCCTTGCAAGTATCTGCCGGAAAAGCCCCTGCTCCTTCAATGCCTTGATATCTTCCTCGAACATGGCCTGATAGTATCACACATTCGATACAGGGGATTAAAGTCTTTCATCTGCCGCTGCTGTCAGGAACGGAGATGACGTCTAACCTGTTACAAATAATACTTTTTTATAGCGCAGTATCCATTCTTGCGATATAATGGGTTCACATCTTCAACCATGCATATTCACGGGAGAGGGGTCTGTGTATCTCCTGAAAGGACAAGGATGACCATGCAACCAAAACGTATTGGTGAGCGTCTTATCGAAGCAGGTCTCATCACTGAGGCTCAACTGAAGATCGCACTTGAAGAGCAGAAGAAAACAGGAGAACTGCTCGGCGCCATCTGCTTCGGGCTCGGCTTTATAAGCCAGACGGACCTGTTCACCGTACTCTCAATGGTGCACGGAAGCGACCAGCAGAAGAAAGAGCCCGGTGACAGTGCCAATATTCCCGACGATCTCGACGATATAGTCAAACAGAGCACCTCAGCGCTCAGGACCTTCGAGCGGGAAGCCAACAGGCCTGGCGATGTTTCCATAGCACCGGTTGTCAGACTGGTTGACAGGATCATCACTACCGCGCTGCAGAAGGGAGCAACCGACATCCATATCGGGCCTGATGCCAAGGGCACACGCGTTCGCTTCAGAGTAGACGGTCTGCTGCAGCATGGCATGTATCTGCCAAAGGAAATTCTGGCAGCCCTTGTTTCGAGAATAAAGATCCTGGGAGCCATGAACATTGCGGAAAACAGGGTGCCCCAGGACGGAGCAACAGAATTCGCCTGGAAATCAAAGGTGCTCGATCTCAGAATTTCAACCTTTCCTATTCTGGGCGGCGAGAACATCGTGATCAGGATACTCGACAAATCCCGCCTTCTCCTGGGCCTTGAGAACCTCGGGTTCATGAAAGAAGACATCGAGTTGCTGAACAGGTCGCTTGTCATGCCCTATGGTCTGATCCTCGTGACCGGACCGACAGGCTCAGGAAAGACCACAACGCTCTATTCGCTCCTCTCTATCATCAACAGCGTGTACAAAAATATCTTCACCATAGAGGACCCTATCGAATATCAGCTGCCTCTTGTGCGGCAGTCACAGGTGAACATCAAGGCAGGACTCACCTTTGCTACCGGCCTGCGGTCCATACTGAGGCAGGACCCTGACGTTATCCTGGTTGGCGAGATGCGTGATGTAGAGACCGCAGAACTTGCGATCCGGTCTTCGCTGACCGGCCACCTGGTCTTCAGCACACTCCATACGAATGATGCAGCATCAAGCCTTCCCAGGATCATTGACATGGGCATTGAGCCCTTCCTGCTTGCATCCACGGTTGATACGATCATTGCCCAGCGGCTCGTCCGCCTTCTCTGCGAGAAATGCAGGGAAGCATATACCCCTCCGCCCGAGATGGTGAAGCGGTTTATCCCCCCCAGTGGGGGACTTGAACCCTCGATCACCAAAGATACAGTGCTGTACCGGGCTAAAGGCTGTCCTGAATGCAGCGACACCGGATACCGCGGCAGAACCGTTATTTACGAAATATTCAAGATGAACGAAGAACTCAGAAAGCTTGTACTCTCCAAAAAAGGGTCGGATGAGCTTTTTGAAACAGCTATTCGAACAGGTCTCAAGACCATGTATGCGGTCGGCATCCAGAAAGCCGCAGAAGGCCTCACTTCTCTGGAAGAAGTCCACAGTGCTACGAGGACTGCATTCTGATGGCGTTTTACAATTACCGCGCTGTTGATGATGAGGCAAAAGTCATTGCAGGAAAACTGGAAGCCTCAAACGAGGGAGAGCTCGAAAACCTGCTTAATGCAAAAGGCCTCACGCTTATAGAAGCCTCACGCGCAGGCTTTGGATTCCAGGCGCCATTCAGGCTGCACGACAAAGAGCTCATGGATTTTACCTATTTCCTTCAGCTTATTCTTTCCTCAGGCGTGCCGCTTATGAGCGGTCTGGGCGATCTTGCCAACCAGACTGCAAACAGAAAAATATCGAGAACAGCATCCATGCTCTACACAAAGCTCGAATCAGGCAAGTCTATTTCAGAATCGATGTTCGATTATCCTGACATCTTCCCGGGCTATTACGCGAGTATGGTGAGGGCAGGTGAGGCAGCCGGCAGTCTCGAACAGATACTGAACGATCTTATGGTCTATATGGAATGGCAGATCAAGCTGAAGAAAGATGTAAAGTCGGCACTGGCGTATCCCGCCATAGTCCTCACCGCGGTGTTCGGCCTTATCATGATCCTCTTTGTCTTTGTGATGCCCAAGTTCGTGAAGATCCTGACCGACCTGAAGGTTGCACTTCCGCTGCCGACACAGATCATGATCGGGACCGTGGAATTTCTGAAGGTTTACTGGCCGCTTATCATCCTGCTCTTCTTCTCCCTTCCCTTCATATACCGCCAGCTCGACAGGCACCTGGCCTCAAAGCGGATC
This sequence comes from Nitrospirota bacterium, assembly GCA_016214855.1. Lineage (NCBI taxonomy): Bacteria > Pseudomonadati > Nitrospirota > Nitrospirota bacterium. The sequence goes on from JACRMT010000012.1 coordinate 142,837, forward strand.
ATTGACCGTATCATGCTTAAGCTCCCTCTTATCGGAGACCTCACAAAAAAGCTAAATCATTCACGCTATTTCAGGACCTTTGCAATACTGTACCGTTCAGGCCTGAGTATGCACGAGACCCTGCGCGTTTCTGCAGACGTCATCAGAAATACGGTCATTGCCGAGTCCTTCAACCGTGTTGCCAATGCCGTGCTCAGTGGCGAACAGATCAATAAGGCTCTCAGGATGACCGGTGATTTCGGACCTCTGCTTCTGAATATGGTCGAGATCGGGGAAAAGACCGGCACGCTGGACAATACGGTCATGAAGATAAGCACCATGTATGACAAGGAAATCCCGGAGACCTTGAAGAAGGTCTTCACGGTCATCGAGCCGCTCATCCTTCTCCTTCTCGGCGGGATCGTCCTCCTGACGCTTGCGTCATTCTTTCTGCCTCTGTACAAGATCGTTGGAGGACTCCGGGTCCGATGAACAATTATCATCTGATAGACAGAAAATACTCCGCAGGGGTTATCGCTCCTTGTGGGGGAAAGTATAAATGCCCCGTTAGGGGGTTTACGTTGATCGAGGTCGTCGTGGTGATGGCGATCATCGCAACGCTCACCGGCATTATGATCCCGTTCATCTACCGGGTTTGGGAAAGCACTGAGATCGATACGACCAGGGAGCGCATGACTGATCTCAAGAAGGCGATGGTCGGTGATCCAAAGCTGATCCAGAACGGGGTAAGGACACATTACGGGTATATTGGTGATGTTGGACAGCTTCCGTCATCTCTTGAAAACCTTGTGACAAATACAGATGGCGTTTCGAACTGGAAGGGCCCGTATCTCCCGTCTGGATTTGACATCTCGAAATATAATAAAGACACATGGGGCACGGCGATACAATATTCTCCAGCCACTGTAGCAGGAAGAAGGGTATCAGCGACATTGATAAGTTACGGGCCAAACGGTGCAAACAATGGAGGTAGTGGAGACGACATAGCAGACAGTATATTTCAGATCAGTCCATTAGAGGTAGCCCCGGTCAGTTTAATTCAGGGGAACGTGAATGTGACGTTCCAATCAGCACCGCTCGCAAACAGAATCTTCTCTATAGGGGTTTCTGCCCGCTACCGCAACGGCACCGGTGTTTTAGTCACGGATACTTGCTGCGACAGCGCTATTAAAACAATATCAGGAACTGCCGGAAATACGCAGGTCAACTACACACAGAACTTTAGCTGCGCACCGCCTAATAACCTGCCAGTCGGCACAGCGTACCTCTATCCGGGTCTTTATTCCGATAGCAGCTGTGCAACCAGTTTGGGCGGGTCACCGCTTGAAGTGGCGATTAATGTTCATGGCAGTACAATTTTTTCCACTATGCAGATCCAGGCAGTCCCGTGAGGAAGGATAAATTATGAACTCATTGAACATCGACTTCAGAGGGGAGAACCTGAGGGTTCTGTCGGCTAAGGATGGGGTCTTAAAACATGTTCTCATTTCGAGGAATTTCTCGATCTCTGACCTGAAGAATGCACAACAACAGTTGACCGCAGCCATTAAGGAAGCAGGGGGCAAAAAAGGAAATGTGCATGTTATCCTGCCCCACAAAATTCTGAAGTTCGGCATCTTCCAGGTGCCGGCTATGGATATCGCTGATGCGGAGAAGGTGGTCAGAAGAGATATAGCAAAAGAACTCGGCAGTCAGGACTTTGTCCTGGGTATCAGAAGGATCATGAACAATAGACCAGGTAAGCAGGACATCCTTGCTGAATATGCGCTTACATCGGACATACAAATCTATCTGACGCTCCTGAAGCAATGCGGCATCAAACCCGCACTTATCACAACAAGCCTTGAGGGCATAATCAGCGCCTTCAAGAAGGTCCGGCCCGAGACCGAAGGCAATGAGGCTGTTCTTGAGATCGGCCAGAGCTTTATGGAGATCCTCGTCTTTAATGACAGCAGGCTCATTAATTACAAGAAAGTTCAGATGCCTGCAGTCGACGATGCGAAGCTCTCCAGCAAGGACAAGGAGCCGGAGCAAGTCTTCAAAATGAAGATGTATACGATCGTTGATGCACTTTACAACTTCATCATGGCAGCCGGGAGCGGCGCAGCTGAGGATAAGATCTCCCGCCTCTGGATCAGCGGCCTCGGTTCAGTCGAAAAGGGTATGCCTGAGGTCTTGTCCGAAAGCCTCAGCCTCAGCAGCATGCTCATTAACCCCTTTGTTTCTACCCCATTACGGGGCACAAGCGCCCCAGAGGGTGATGCGGACGTGGAAGATGCGAGTATATACACTGCTATTGCCGGTCTTTCGATGCTCACACCTGGGGACCCGGTTGTCAATCTCATACCTGCGGCTGATAGGGATAAGGGCAGACAGGTTCTGGAAAAGACAGGCCTTATCGTTGCTCTTGCCTTTTATGCGATCCTGATCGGAGGCGGGTACACAGTCCTGAGCAGGACGGAAAAAGATCTCAGGACCCTGAAGGACAGATCTGACACAGAAACCAAGGCATCTCAAAAGTCAGGGGTCCAGGATAAAAGTCAGCAGGATGCACTGAGAAAGATCATGAACAACAACAAGAGCCTCTATCCCCTGTTCAGAGATATTGCCAATTTGACACCTCCTGTCATCAGCCTGACCAGTCTCGATGTCGAAAAGACGGCTGAGGCCACCTTTATCAAACTGGGGACAAATCTGCAGTCCGCAGATGAAGGTCTCAGAAAGTCGGCACTTTCAAAATTCCTTAATGCTCTTGAAACCACAGGCCGGTTCGCTCTGGCAGCGCCGCCGGAGATCACCACGACCACTGCAGCACCCAACACAAAGAAGCAGGAATTTACGGTCAAGGCAAAGTTCGAGGTGCTGCAATGAACAGCCGGAAAAAGGCCTTTTACACTATTCTCGCTGTGGTCATAAGCACAGGGCTGATCTTTTCCCTGTACGCCGTTTCAAAGATCAGATCGATCCATGAACTTCGGGCGGCTGTTGAAAAAACCGCAACAGAGCGCTTACAGGCGATCAGGAAAGATTCCGACAGCAGCACCGATGCCGGAAAGTCCGCCCCCAAGGGTGCAATCGTACCCCCTAAGATGTGGACAACAGAATTCATCGAAACAGCATATAACGCATCGCAAAAATATGGCATCAGAAACCTGACGTTTGAGCAAAAATCATCGGACAGTTCCCGCAGGCAAACCCCGGGCAATAGCCGGCTCTCACTTCAGGCCTATCCTGTCAAAATGACCTTCCATGCGGGGTACCGGGAAATGGCAGAGTTCCTTCGCGAACTGCAGGATCTTGACAGACTGGTGACAATAGACAATCTCAGGGTAAAGAGCGAAAAGAGCTATCTTGCGGCAGAGGTGACTATAAGCACATATGCCATGGAGGGGAAATAATGCTTATGCCCCAGGGAGTATTTGGGAACAAATATGTTGCAATCACCGTGGCTATTATCCTGGCTTTGGTGATCGCATATAATGTGCAATTCTTCATGACCAAGGACAGGCCGGCAGTTCCGGCCGAAACGGCCAATCGTCTGATACGATCGAAGCAGGAACCTGCTGCACAGTCAGCAAAGACCCGCTCCGCCGATCTCTCCCGGCCCGTTGACAATGGCGCCGATAAAACCCCATGGAAACGGGACCCCTTCTCGCTTAGGCCGCCCGTGACCGGCGACAAGTCAGATGATGTCAATGTCAGGCTCATGGGTATCATAAAAAGGACTGATAACAGCCTTGCACTCATCAATGGCAAGGTCTACAGGATCAATGACCGTATTGGTACTGCAGTTATCAGGGAGATAAAACAGCACAGTATCGTGGTTCAGGTAAAAAACAAAAAACAGGAAATATCTTTTGATGATTATAAAGTGATCGAGGAGAAGAAGAAATGAAGACCTTACATGTGATAGTAATTGTTCTCGCCTTTGTTGCCCTGGGATGTGCAACACCCAGGATGACCGAAGTCCCTGAGACCATGGCACTAAAGCAGCCGCCTCAGGTGCCTGCGCCAGGCATGCGGCCGGAACCTCCGAAGACAGAAGAGCTGCCGCCGGCAAAAGACAGGAGCAGGTTTTCTCTGAGCGTAAGGGATGCTGATGTGCGCGACGTGTTCCTTCTCCTTTCAAAAGACAGCGGGATGAACATAATAGCTGACAAAGATATAACAGGGAAGGTCTCCATTGATTTTACCAACCTTGAACTGAACAGCGCACTGTACGCCATAACGCGTCAGCTTGGCTATACCTTCAGGATGGACAAGGGATTCATTAGGATAACAAGGCCGGTCCTTGAGACAAAGACCCTCAGGGTCAACTACATTACGGGAAAACGGACATCAACCAGCACCATGAATGCGGCAATATCAACAGGGAACAGTTCAGGCAGCGGTTCCGGCGGAGGGACAAATATAAATATCTCCTCCGGAGCCACAACATCATCAGGCTCTTCTTCATCCGGAAGCCAGGGCAGCGTCAACGTAACCACTTCCGGCACTTCGGATTTTTGGAAAGAAACCCGGAGAGGGCTTGAGGTGCTCATCTTCGGTGACACAAAGGGGGGCGGAGACAGTGAAGGAGGCTTCAGCAGAGGTGATGAAAAGACAGGAAAGAAACTTATCATAAGCGAAATTGCAGGTATTGTTTTGGTCACCGACTATTCAGACAATATGGAGAGAGTTGAGGATTTTCTTAAGGATGTTGAACTGTCGGCTAGAAGACAGGTGATGATCCAGGCACATATAATTGAAGTAGCACTTAACGATGGATACAGGTTCGGCATTGACTGGACTGCAATAGAACGCTTCAATGGGGTTAAGTTAAACATTGCCCAGAACCTGTCAACCAACTCTGGCGTATTTACGGTTGACCTCGCCAATAATAAAATTAGTGCTTTTCTTGACGCGATGAAAGAACAGGGGCAGGTAAATGTGCTGTCGAGTCCCAAGGTCTCGACCATGAATAATCAGCGGGCGGTGATCAAATTGACCACAAAAGAGGTTTCCTGGGTGACCAATTCCTTTACAAGCGGGACCACAGGCGAGATAGTCGTCTCCAACACAACACCTCAGATAGACGAGATAGGCCTTTTTCTTGACGTTACCCCGCAGGTAGATGAGGCAGGCATTATAACCATGCAGATACATCCGAGCATTTCCGAGAAGCTGAAAGATCTGGTTTCGCCAGACGGGAAAAACACGAAACCACTTATCAATACAAGAGAAGCAGACACTATGATCAAGACGCGAAATGGACAGACCATCGTTATTGCGGGTCTTATCACCGATAAGGTTAATGATACGACCAAAAGAGTCCCTCTGCTCGGCGATATACCCTTTGTCGGTGCGGCCTTCAATCAGGTCATTCAGGAAAAGAGAAAATCCGAGCTCGTAATTCTGCTGACTCCCTATGTTTTGACTGATCAGTCCATAGAGGACATCAGGAAAGAGCATGAGGAAAGGTTCAGGAAGGCCGGCAGAGCATTTGAAGCATCACCCGTTCTTCCTTTCAGCGGGAAATAACAGATAGCTGCCGCTGGCTGCATTGCCTTTCACAGCAAGAAGGGATGACAGAGTGCCATCCCTTCTTGTTTCCTGAGCAAGCGAGTTCTATTTCTTCTTCTTTGCCGGTGCCTTCTTCGCTGTGGCTTTCTTTGCTGTCCCACAGGCGCCGCCCTTTGATTTGCAGGCCATGGTTACCTCCTTTATTAAGGGTATATGTAAAACCTATCACAGCATCAACTCTCTGTCAATACGCGTTGATGCCGGATATGCATGAGAAGTATAATGATGCTGATTGTTGGAAGAACGGGAGGCGGTTCATGAAGGTCTGCAGTAATTGCAAAAAGGAAATAGAGACCGATAAGTTTTTTTCGAGGAAATCCGTCTGTCCGAAATGCGGCAGTGACCTGCATGCCTGTCTGAACTGCCGGTTCTATGCAGAGTCTGCCCACAACAAATGCTCTGAACCAAAGGCCGAGTTCCAGAGGACCAGAGATAAGGCAAATTTCTGTGATTACTTCGTCTTCAGGGAGGGGACTGCGGCTTCGTCATCTTCCGGCAAGGATGATGCACTGAAAAAATTGAACGATCTCTTCAAAAAATAGGTCTTACCTGAATATAAGCACACCGGCATAGACAAGATAAAGAACCCCTCCAAAGAGCATCACAAAAGGGGAAATACGCTTTGTCACCGTAATGACACCAAGGACAGCGGCAGCAGAGATGATCGCAAGCACTGCCGAAAAGAGCGCCATGCCGGTTATGTTCCAGTCGGTGTAGAGCAGTCCCACTGAAACAGGAAATGTTGACTGAAAGACCATGGCGCCGCTGATATTGCCAAGGGCAAGCGTATCCCTCCCCTTCCATGTCCAGGTAACGCTGTTGAACTTCTCCGGCAGCTCTGTCGCAACCGGGGCAAGAAGAAGAGAAAAGATCAGCGGATCCATGCCGAATGTTACTGAGATCACCTCAAGGCTCTGCACAAAGGTATGTGCCCCCTTTATCATCACTGCGAGGGCTAACATAATTTGCACGAGAATAACAAATAGGGGGGGCCTTGGCCTCAAAAGCAGGGGTTTGAGACTCTGTATGATCCGCCAAAGATACATACCCTCTGAATGCTCCATTTCAGCGCTTTCACTCCTGAAGGTCAAATACGCATAAAATACATAGCCGGCAACAAGGGCAAAAGAGATCGGGACTAACAGGGTCTTCCCGCCGATTATCGGCAGAACAATAGCCGATGCATACATCACAAGAAAGAAGACAAGGTCCCGTCTGATGGAATGCGCCTCGACCTTGAGCTCAAAAGTGCGTTTTTTGCTGAGTGCTGAAATGGTCACAGTCAATCCGACAAGGAAAAAGGCCAGGGTCGAGAGCATGAAGGGAGCGCCGAGAATTGCGCCCACGCCGATCTCCTTTGCAGAAGCTCCGCCATACATAAAGATCGCAACAACCGGCAAAATCGTTTCGGGCAGCGCAGTGCCTACTGCGGCAAATATGCTGCCAACAACTGCCTGGGAAAAAGAAAAGTGGCGTCCAAACTCCTCAATGCCGTTTGTAAAGAACTCAGCAGCGATCAGGATCAGAACAAGGCCGGATATCAGGAAGAGAAAGGAGATCAGCATCAGTGGACAATGAGGACCGGACAGGGAGAGGACCTGAGGACTGATTCTGTAGTGCTGCCGATGAGCAACCCCTGAATATAGGAGAGCCCGCGGGCGCCCATAACGACAAGGTCATATCCGCCTTCCTCCGCGACAGAACAGATGGTTTCAGCCGGATTGCCGTGGAGCACCTCGCCTGCATGCTGACCGCCTGATCTCTTGATCATCCTCGACAGTTCTGCTTCAGCTTCTGCCTGCATCTGCGTATCGAACTGTTCCTTGTCTGCCTCTCCAAACGTCTCCCAGACTGCCCATCGGCTCTTGATGGTGTGCGAAGGGATGCTATGGACAATATGAAGGTCTGCGGAAAATACCTGGGCATAATCAGATGCCTTCGCAACTGCCTTTTGAGCGTTCTCGGAAAAATCTACAGCACAGAGGATCTTTTTGACAGCCCGGGAGCCCGGCCTGTCTGCTCTGGCCCCGCGCACAACAAGCATAGGCATCTCCAGGGATTTTATGAGCCGTTCTGAACTGCTTGGCCTGAAGGCGTGGGACTGATACCCGATGACCAGGAGGTCAGGTGAAAACTCCTCTATTGCCTTCACAAAGGATTCATGGAGCCTCCCCATCATAATGCGCGCATCGGAAGAGATATCCTGCTTCTCAAGAACAGCTTTCCAGCGCTGAAGTTCTTCCTCATCGCGCTTCTGCTCTTCAGCAATATAGGGCATGAGATATGTCGGAGGTGTCAGCAGGTAGTCAATGACATACAGCAACCTGATCGCTGAGCTCATCCCTGCAGAAAAACATGCTGCATAGGAAATGATCTTTTCCGTATCAGGGCCCAGATCTATACCTGCAAGAATACAATGCGATCTCATTTTTTCAGTGACATCCCTCTCTTTTTCCACAGATCGAGCCTTTCCCCTTTTCTGTTATTATGATCCTCTGCAACTGAGTTCCCGATACACGAAAAAGAAAAGGGACAAATTCCTTTGTCCCTTTTCCGAACCTGTTCAGAAAAAGTGCTATTTCCTTATTGCATCCTTCAGTGCCTTGCCGGCAGTGAACTTAGGCGTCTTTGCAGCCGCGATCTTTATCTCCTGGCCGGTTCTCGGGTTGCGGCCCATCCGTGCCTTTCTCTTGGTAACACTGAACGTGCCGAAGCCGACAAGTGTCACCTTCTGCCCTTTCTTCAAGGCACCCTTGACCGCATCAAGTGATGCATCAAGCGCCCTCGATGCATCCGCCTTGCTGAGACCTGCGCCTGCAGCAATCTTTTCAATCAGTTCTGCTTTTGTCATTATCTTCCCCCCTTTCTGTAGTGATTGTTCTATGAAAAATATGGCTGTGATAACACTATCAAGAACATGCTTTTTTGTCAAGCGTTTACCCTATGTTCAGCCCTATAAATAAAGGCTTTAGGGCGCCTCATGCCCTGCAATGCAGGCTGCCTCATGCCTGAAGTTCCTGCCCCCTGCTGACGGCAGATATGCCTCTCGACTATTTGGACGTTTTAGGGTAGCCTAATAACAAGGAGAACTATTATGAACCATATCCATAAATATGAATCAGTCTCCCACCATGGCATATCTACGGAACTCATGGAGTTCGGGATCGAAGCGGCTGAGATACGCAGGTGCAAGAAGTGCGGCAAAGAAATGCCATTTCTGCTTACCAGGAGAGGGGACTGGATCTCCCTGTTCGCAGAAGAAAAAACAGATAAGCAGGATATTCTTCTTGCCTAGCTGACAGTTTTCCCGGGGCTCCTTCATCAGTGCCTGTTAACGCCGCCGGGCTGTCATGCCACCACAGCGTTACTGCTGCAGAGCGTGATACATGCTTCTGCAGTATCCGCCTGTTTGCTATCAAGAAAGGAGTTTGACCCGATGACCTATATCGAGATCATAGTAACGGCAGCTGAAGAATCGCGCGATGCACTTATCAGCAGAATGTCCGAAATGGGGGCATTAGGTTTTGTTGAGCAGAACGGCGGACTGATCGGCTATTTTGAACCTAACCAATCGCCGGCTGAACTATGCGACGAACTGGGCAGGTTCAGGCCAGTGCTGAAAGCTTCAGGCCTCGATGCCGCTTTTTCTCTCGCCAGTAATGTCCTGCCGGAAAGAGACTGGAACGAGACATGGAAAAAGAGCTTCGTCCCTATTGATGTCGGAGACAATCTGACTATTATCCCGTCCTGGCTTCAGTCGGAGACCGATCGGACACCGATCATTATAGACCCTGGCATGGTCTTTGGTACCGGACATCACGAGACCACGCGGACCTGCCTCAGTATGATAGAAAGGATAGCCCGCGTCAGCAGCAGGAAGAGATTCCTGGACATCGGCACGGGTACCGGCATCCTTGCGATCGGTGCTTCAAGGCTGGGGTTCGAACAGGTAACTGCAGTGGATATCGATCCTCTTGCTGTTGACGCTGCTCAAAGGAATGCAGAAGCGAACGGTCTCACCAATATCAAGGTCCTTGAAGGCACTGTTCAGGCGGTCAGCTTCAAATTCGATCTTATTGCCGCAAACCTGCTGGTTGAAATACTGATCGGGATAGCACCTGAACTGTCGGACAGGCTCGAATCCGGCGGCCGGGCGATCCTCTCCGGCCTGCTTCTTGGCCAGGAGGACAGTGTCATAGAGGCAATGGTCTCAGCAGGCCTCATCTTGCAGGAAAAGATCATTGACAACAATTGGGTTACGCTGGTCATGGCAAAGTGAAAACCTTTTCTCACCGCCTGAAGAATCGAAAAACTGATTACCGGGTGGCGCTCCCTGAAGGTTATCTGTCGATCAACTCCCTGATCCGGGGCAAAAGTTCTTTTGATGAAACCGGTTTTAAGATAACATTGACCCCTTCCTCTATATCCCCCTCTTTACTTATGAGATCAGGAGCATACCCGCTCATAAAAAGGACTTTTATATCTGGCTTCATATCCCGGATCTCCCTATATGCCATCATGCCGCTTTTCTTCGGCATGATGACATCGAACAGAAGGAACTGGATCTCGTCGCGGCTGTCTTTGAATCTGTTCACTGCTTCCTCTCCGTTTTCAGCAACGATAACCCGGTATCCTGTCTTTTCGAGTGTATCCTGAACAAGTTTCCTTACCGTGGCATCGTCTTCAGCGACTAATATCGTCTCTGCTCCGCGCTGAACCGGCAGCGTACTTGCCGGCTCGGTTTCTTCGGTCACTGCATTGGCAAGAGGCAGATATATTGAAAACAATGTTCCTTTCCCGGCTGAGCTATCAGCGGTGATATACCCCTTATGCTGTTTGATGATCCCATATACCACGGCAAGGCCGAGCCCGGTCCCCTTTCCCGGTTCCTTGGTCGTAAAGAACGGCTCAAAGATCCTCTCGATCGTCTTTTCGTCCATGCCGATGCCGGTATCGGAAACAGATATCAGCGCATAGGTCCCGGGTTTCCCATAATGATGCCTGCTTATGAATGCCTCACCCAGCTCCACACACCCGGTCGCTATGGTGAGAGACCCTCCGTGGGGCATGGCATCCCTGGCATTTGTGGCAAGATTCATCAGGACCTGCTCAAGCTGACCGGGATCGGCCATGATTATGACGTCTTCATCCGGCACAATGCTTTTCAGTTCAATGCTCTCGCGGATGAGCCGTGAAAGAAGCTTCGTTACGTTCCTCACAATCTCGTTCAACCTGACCGGCCTTGGTTTCAGCACCTGTTTTCTGCTGTACGCGAGCAGGCCCTGCGTCAGGCTGGCTGCACGAAGCGCAGAGGACTGGATCATATCTGCATAGACACGGAGAGGACTGTCCTTGTCTATGCCCTCCTGCAGGAACTCACCGTAGCCTATGATCGCGGTCAGGATATTATTGAACTCATGAGAGATACCGGCAGTCAGCGTGCCGACAGCCTCTATCTTCTGGGCATGACGGAGCTGATGCTCCAGCCTTGCCTTTTCTTCCTCAGTCCTCTTCCGTTCAGTGACATCGCGGAATATCCCCTGAGTGGCTATCACCTTCCCATCGACATACCGCACATTCACATTCCCCTCAACATAAACCTTTCTCTTGTCCTTTGCAATGAAGACAGCCTCGATATTGTCCTCCACCTCGCCGGCCATGACCCTCTGAAAGGTACTCAGGCAATGGTCCAGGCATGCGGGATCCAGGATATCGAACATGGTGATTGTCCTGATGTCCTCAACTGTATAGCCAAGGGTTTCCATCCACGCCTTGTTCACAAAGACGAACCGTCCTTCAGGGCTCACGCTCTGTATCAGATCGTGGGCGTTCTCGAAAAGGTCACGATAACGCTCCTCGCTTTCCTTCAGGGCAATCTCACCCAGCTTGCGCGTTGTTATATCTCTGGTAACTTCGATCCCGCCGATGACCCTGCCGTTTGCGTCCTTTATCGGTGACGCCGTGATCTCCAGATGCAGGGTCCTCGCGTCATTGCTTCTTTCCACGATATGGACATTGCCGTCTGCAAAGGACAGGGCAACCGGGCATTGATAACAGACCCGGTCCCTTTTTTCATACACCTCATAGCAGTATTCTCCGACATGAGTTCCAAGCATGTCACGGGCGGTCTTATTCTGATAGAGGAGCCTGTAATTCGTATCCAGAATGCTCAGCCCGTCTCCGATAGCTTCAATGACAGCCTCTGTTTTGGCCTTCTCTTCCATCGCTTTTTCAAGCGCCTGCCGCATCTCCTCCGCAGCCAGTCTCTGGTCCGTAATGCTGCGGATGACAAGGACAACACCGATCGTATTCCCTTTATCATCTTTAATAGGCGCAGCGCTCGTCTCCACCGGTAATCTTTGCCCGCCTCTTGCTATGAGCACGGAATGATTGGCAGGGACCACCACTTCGCCCCCTCTGAGGGCCGCTGTCACAGGATTTTCAGCAGGAAGAAGCGTCTGCTCATGAATGAGGACGAGTATCTCGGGCACGGTCTTGCCCACGACATCATGCTGCCGCCAGCCTGTCAGCAGTTCTGCGGCCGGATTCATGAACGTCACCCCACCATTCCCATCCGTGGCGATCACCGCATCGCCTATGGAGCTGAGCGCTGCCGCAAACCAGCGCTGACTCTCCCGTAAGGTCGTTTCCATCTGATGACGGTACAGGGCAATTTCAATGTTCGTATGCAGCTCTCTCTTGTCTACAGGCTTAAGGATATAGGCATAGGGCTCTGTTATCTTCGCATGCTGCAGCGTCTTTTCATCGATATAGCCCGAAACATACACAACAGGGATATTGAAACACGCCCTTATCTGCTCGGCAGCCCTGACGCCGTCGAGCGCCCCCTTCAATACAATGTCCATAAGCACAAGATCAGGTTTTGTCTTCATGGCCTGCCTGACCGCATCCTCTCCTGATGAAGAGATGCCGGCCACGTTGTATCCGAGGTCCAGGAGCATATCCTGCATCTGTCCGGCCATGAGCGGATCGTCTTCAACAACAAGTATCTGCGCAGGAGAAGTCATATCAGTGCCTCTGCAGCAGCATATAGCAACTGCAGATCCGGCTGATCGGTTTTGGACCACAGGAAGGTTCTCTGCATTGTGAAACGTAAGCCTGTTTTTGATTCCATGTCAGTCACGATCATCCTGCTTCCTCAAGTAATAGAGCTGATGATTTGCTGCAGCAGAGTCAATATTGAGAATGCCGGTTCTTTAGTTTTGCCTCGTTGTTTCATGATAACCAATACGTGAAATCACAGTAAAGCGAAAAACCTTGACTGCTGATCATAACAGCAGGCATCAATTGTGCCGGGCAATGCAATGTGCAGTTGACAGAGAAACCTGCTGCTCTTTCACCTCTTCTGATCTTTGCCGGAACTTCCCTGCGGCCCACGCAGACCTGTAATGCGGAGCTTTTCTAACGGAAGGAGCAGGATCGCTCCGATGACCGTTCCGGCGCCGATCAGCTGCGGCAACTCCATGACCTCGCCAAGAAAGGCGTACGCGAAGATGCCTGCCATCACCGGCTCAAGCGTTGCCGTAATGCCTGCATGCGTGGAGCGGATACGTTTAACCCCCTCGTTATAAAGACCAAAAGGCGCTATTGTGCCAAAAAGGCTTATAAAGACTATCCATCCCCAGGCAGAAGCGCTATAGTGTGCCGCAAAAGCTGCGAAGGGTGGGATTATAACATTCCAGATGATTGCTGCGACCAGGAGAGCGTAGGACAGGACCGTCCAGGCTGAATAGGTACGCATGCCATATTCGCTCCGGACAGAATAGAGCGCCAGGGCAACGGCAGAGGCCAGGCCGGACAGGATGCCGGCTTTATTCATATCAAGCAAATTGAGGTTATAGGCTCCGACCATAAGATAGCAGCCGCTGATCGCACCAACAATCGCCACAACCGTAAATGCTGACAGTTTTTTTTGCTGAAAGAAAAAGGAATAGAGTGCTATCAGTGCAGGAGCCTGGTACTGAAGCAGGACAGCCGCAGCAACATGTATCCTGCTGATCGCATAAAGATAGGCAAACAACATTACGGCCAGAACGATACCAAGAACGATGAAATATGCCGCATCTTTTCGCGCTATCTTCAGCAGGTCACTCCTTCGAACCAGCAGAAAGAGAAAAAGCAGGGTTGCGGCTATTGTTGTCCTGAGTTGGACCAGTTGAAACGGGGTAACCTCGCTCTGCAGAACGAACTTCGATGCATTGCCTGATGCTGCCCAGAGCAGTGCGGCAACACATACTGCGATATAGCCGGGCCTGACAGACGGGCTATCGTGCTGAAGCACGAGGCGCTACCTCGTGAGGCTGCGGTATTTGATCCTGTGCGGCTGATCAGCAGCAGAGCCTAAACGTGCCTTACGGTCAGCCTCATATTCGGAATAGTTGCCGTCAAACCAGACAACTTTACTGTCCCCTTCAAAGGCAAGGATATGGGTCGCGATCCGGTCAAGGAACCACCGGTCATGACTGATCACTACAGCACATCCGGCAAAGGTCTCAAGCGCCTCTTCCAGCGCCCTCATGGTGTTGACATCAAGATCATTCGTCGGCTCATCAAGGAGAAGAACGTTAGCACCTTCCTTCAGCATTCTGGCAAGATGCACACGGTTGCGCTCTCCGCCGGAGAGCAGACTCACTTTCTTCTGCTGGTCCTGGCCGGAAAAATTGAATTTCCCCACGTAGGCGCGGGAATTCACTTCTCTGTTGCCTATCTGAACCGTGTCCTGGCCGTCAGAGATCGCTTCCCATATGGACTTGTTCGGGTCGAGCGAATCCCTGCTCTGGTCAACGTACGCAAGCTTCACAGTATCGCCTATCCTGATCTCGCCTGCATCAGGCTTTTCCTTGCCGGTGATCATGCGAAAAAGGGTCGTCTTTCCTGCACCGTTTGGGCCGATAACGCCGATGATGCCGCCGGGCGGAAGCGAAAAGGTCATGTCCTCAACCAGAATATTCTCACCATAGGCCTTGGTCACATTCTCGGCCTCTATGACAACATTCCCGAGCCTCGGGCCGGGCGGAATAAATATCTCCATCTCCTTTGCCTGTTTTTCCATGTCCTGCTGAAGAAGCATTTCATAGGAGGTGATGCGGGCCTTGGACTTTGCATGTCTGCCTTTAGGCGACATCCGGATCCACTCAAGTTCCCGCTGCAGGGTCTTCTGCCGTTCGCTCTCGGACTTCTCCTCCTGCTTAAGCCTGTTCTGCTTTTGATCAAGCCAGGACGAATAATTGCCTTTCCAGGGGATGCCCTGCCCCCTGTCGAGCTCCAGTATCCAGCCTGCCACATTATCAAGGAAATACCGGTCATGGGTAACGGCAATAATGGTGCCGGCATAGCTCTGAAGGTGATGCTCAAGCCATGCAACTGATTCAGCATCAAGGTGGTTGGTCGGCTCATCAAGAAGGAGGATATCCGGCTTCTGAAGAAGAAGTCTGCAGAGCGCCACCCTCCTCTTCTCTCCTCCGGACAGCACTGTTATCGGCGTATCCGCAGCAGGGCAGCGGAGTGCATCCATCGCCATATCAAGACGGCTGTCAAGGTCCCAGGCATCAAGGTGATCAAGCTTTTCCTGCACCTTGCCCTGACGCTCGATCAGCTTGTTCATCTCATCATCAGACATCGGCTCAGCAAACTTCTCATTGATCTGGTTGTACTCGTTCAGAAGATCGGCCGTCTCCTGCACACCCTGCTCAACGATCTGCCGCACCGTCTTTGTGTCATCAAGAACAGGCTCCTGCTCAAGGAATCCGATCGTATGGCCGGGGGAAAGCACGGTCTCGCCGACGAATTCCTTGTCAACGCCTGCCAGAATGCGAAGCAGAGAGCTCTTGCCTGATCCGTTGAGGCCGAGCACACCAATCTTCGCGCCGTAGAAATAGGAGAGGTAGATGTCTTTCAGCACCTGCTTCTTGTTGTGGAACTTGCTGACCCCAACCATTGAGTAGATCACTTTATTCTGTTCGTTTGCCATAGGGGAGATTATACCATTTTTTGCATAATAGCTTACTGACAATAACTGATCGACAGTCAAGCCCGTTTAGCCGAAAACACTGCGGGCAGTGTGCCTTATCAGTTCACCACTACGTCTTGATAAATTTAACACGGGGATGTAATCTTAATTTTGTGGCAGACTTTGCAGAGACCTCTATGGCGGTTAATTATGAATCTTAATGCAAAAACTCGCTATGTCCTTCTCTTCCTGCTTGTTCTTCTTTCTTTTAGTGTCTATATCAGCACGCTTTCCAACGATTTCGTCTGGGACGACAAGTATGAGGTGCTGTCAAATGAATGGATCAAAGACTTTGCCTATCTGCCTGACATCTTCTTTTCGCACTCATTAGGATGGTTAAAGCCTGAACAATCCTCAACAAAATATGGGCCGCTGAAGTTACTGGTGAGATTGTTACAGTACCATATATCAGGGACTGATCCATGGGCGTACCAGGTTACCAACGTCCTGGTGCACGCACTCACCTCCGTAATGGTCTTTCTCGTCTGCGCAAGGCTTTTTCTTGCTCTCCATGGAGAAAATTCAGTCATGTATCCATTTGCCGCCTCATTGTTGTTTGCAGTCCATCCTATTCATACAGAGCCGGTGAACTGGGCTATCGGATTATCTGAATTATCCATGACTTTTTTCTGCCTGTTATCGTTTTACCTTTTCATGAAATCAACCGGCAATACTATCAGGGCTCATGTCTTGCCCGGTCTTCTGATGTTTATTGCAATTCTTTTCAAGGTCACCGCAGTCTTCTTTTTGCCTGTTTTTGTGGCGTATACCTATGCTCTATCACGAAGCAGCATCCAGCCGCATCCAAACTCAACCGTTCCCCGGGGCATATTGCTCAAACGCTATATGCCGATTGCACTTGCCCTGGTCGCATATTTCTCTCTCTTCTTCCTGGTAACTGCAGGGGAGTCGGATCCGGTGAAAACAAACCATATCCGTCTCGATACGTATAACCTGATGCTGAATATGCCTCTGCTTCTGTTTCAATATATGGAAAAACTGGTTTTGCCCCTGCAGCTGAATGTCCTGTATGTCTTTCACCCTGTCTCGTCCATCGCTGAAACGACGTTTCTCTTACCCTTATGTTTTATGATTATCTATTTCTTCATTATGATGTTCACCATGAAAAAAAATATTATGCTGTCTCTCTGCTCCGTATGGATCATTGCGCCCTTACTGCCATGTCTCTATCTGCCGGCGACCGGATACAGCTATTACGTCTTTGCTGAAAGGTACCTCTATCTGCCCTCCGCAGGATATGTCATTTTAATCGCCGCACTGTCAAGAATTGCAGTAAAGAGGAGCTTTTTCAACAGACAGACCATCCCTGTTATTGTGTCCCTGTTCGCAATAACGGGAATGTATTTCGGCATACTGACCGTTCAGAGGAATCAGGCATGGAAAAGTGATTTCATACTCTGGTCCGATACCGTAGAAAAATCCCCTGACAGCGATGTGGCACATAATAATCTGGGGGTAGCATATGAACATAAAGGGCTATTCGATGACGCCCTGCGTGAATATGAAACGGCGATCTCACTTAATCCGACATACATGGAAGCCTATGATAACCGTTTCAGGGTAATGAGGCTGAAATAGAGACTTGCTGATAACAGACGCAATACCACCGCTTCAGGGAAAAATTCAGCTGCATTTCTCTCAACAGGATATATTGCTGCGTACCTGTCCGGAAAAGAAGCCTTGTCTCACCCCGGCGGCCAGTGCATGGGCCTGCCGCCTAACAGGTGCAGATGAATATGAAATACGGTCTGGCCGCCGTCAGCGTTCGTATTCATGACCAGCCTGAAGCCTTTCCCGTCGATGCCTTTGTCTCTTGCGATCCTTGCTGCTGCACGGACAAGATGGCCGATCAGGGCGCTGTCTTCCTCAGAGACCTCAAGGGTAGTTGAAATATGTTTCTTCGGAATGATCAGGGTGTGTACCGGTGCCTGGGGCGTAATGTCCTCAAAGGCAAGACAGAGATCATCTTCAAAGGTGATCTTTGCCGGTATCTTCTTCTCTGCTATCTTGCAGAAGACGCAGTCACTCATTACGGTCCTCCTTTTTGTTAAATCTTCTTTCAAGTTCCCTGAATACATCATTCAGACTCACCCTGTCTTCAGGCATGAGCACCATACAATGGAACCAGAGATCAGCCAACTCATGGATGACCTGCTGTCTGTCTCCGCTCTTTGAGGCAACGATAACCTCGACCGCCTCTTCGCCGATCTTTTTCAGGATCTCATCCCTGCCTTTTGCAAACAGAGATGATACATAGGATTCAGTCCGAGGATGGTCTTTCCGGTCAATAATAACGGCCTGAAGGTCATCGAGGATCATGGTTTGCCGTATACGTCTTCTTCGGAAAATACCTTGCCGGAGATCTCGCTGCCGCTGATGTCTGTATAAAAACATGACCTATGGCCCGTGTGGCAGGCCCCAGGTCCCTTCTGGATGACCCTGATGAGGACAGTATCCTTATCGCAGTCATAGAGGATCTGCTCCACTTCCTGGACGTGGCCGGAGGATTCACCTTTTTTCCAGAACTTCTGGCGGGACCGGGACCAGAAATGCGTATATCCTGTTTCGATAGTCTTCTGCAGCGAGGTTTCGTTCATGTATGCCATCATCAGAACCTCATTGTTCCGGGCATCCTGAATGATCGCCGGTATGAGCCCATGCTTGTCGTATTTCAGTTCAGGTAGATTCATCTCTTCTCCATACCTATAGTTTGTAGCCGATCTTTCTGAGAAATTCATGCCTATGCGCCTTATCCTCAGGGGTTTCAATGCCGCGGGGAGAAAATCCGTCAATGACGCCGAGAACGCCTTTCCCCTGCGATGACCCTGCCGTTATCACTTCAACGGGGTTGGCTGTTGCGCAGAATATCCTGCAGACTTCAGGGCAGTTCTTTATCTGGTTCAGGACATTGATCGGGAATGCGTTCTTCAGGAGTATGCAGAAGACGTGGCCTGCGCCGACAGCCTGCAGGTTCTTTACGCAGACGTCTGTCAGTCTGCGGTCATTGCCTTCGGTCCTGATAAGGCAGGGTCCTGATGCCTCGCTGAAGGCTATGCCGAACTGTGCCTGGGGAACTGTTGTGGCAATGATCTCATACAGGTCTTCGGCAGTCTTGATGAAATGCGTCTGGCCAAGTATGACATTGCAGTCTTCCGGTATCTCGAGTTGTACGGTTGTTATCTCCATAGGACCCCCTATTCTTCAGCCCTGGAACCCTTTTGGATTTACAAGGTTATGCTATAATGGAAATATTTTTCAGGAGATGTCAAGCCAAAATGTCCCGTATTTTCAGCATAGTTATATTCGTTATCGCCCTGTTACATCCCCTTGTGTCGGAAAGCCAAACCCTTTCCGGACCTGAGGTAAAGAGGGTCAATAGCGATCTCTTCGTATCCTTCAGCCTGAGTCTCGACGAAAAGGGGCTGGATGCGATCAGGGGCGGTGTGGATAAAGAACTCAAGTTTTATGTCGACCTCTTCAGAATATGGAAGATCTGGCCTGATGAGTTCGTGCTTGGCAAAGCCTATGTCAAGACCTTGAAGGTCGATCCTATCAAGAAGGAATATGTGGCGACTTCAAGCGACGGCAGTCTGCTTATAGAAAAGCGGTTTAAATCATTTGAGTCCATGATGGCATGGGTTGTCGTATTCAAGGACCTGAAGCTTACCAATATCAGGGAACTTGAGCCCGGCCAGTATTTTGTGCGGATCACTGTTGAGTCGAAGATCCGCAATCTCCCTCCTGTCATAGGATACCTGTTCATCTTTGTTTCAGAAAATGAGTTCAGGATCATGAAAGACTCGACCGTATTTGCGATCGACGGCAGCCGATGAAAAACCTCAGGTTCCCGCTCTTTATTTCCCTTATAATACTTTTCATCATTACGGTCTTTTCCATAGAATTCCATTATATCGGGCTCAAAGATGTTCCTGTACTTACGAAAGTCCTTCTTTTCGTCCTCTTGAACCTCAATCTTGTTGCCCTTCTGACGCTGATGTTCTTTGTCGGAAAAAGCCTGATCAGGCTCTACTTTGAGCGCAAGCAGAAGGTGCTGGGGTATAAACTTAAGACAAGGTTTGTCGTGGTCCTTGTTGTCATGACCCTTATTCCGTCAGCCTTTCTTTTTGTTGTCTCGAGCGGTGTTGTAACGAACTATCTGGACCGATGGTTCGATCCCCAGATAAAACAGCCCCTGGACCTCGCTGTCGAGGTTGCAAAGTCTGCTTATGAGATGCAGCGTCAGCAGACCCTCGTGTTTGCAAGGGCCGCAACTGCGGGACTGACCCTGCCGGAAGGGTTAAAAGCTTACACGCTGCGTACAATTCCTGCTGATGCATCAGATATCATTAAGGCCGGGTTTGAGGGCAAGGAAGATGTCGAGATCATTTCCACGAAAACAGGGGATATAGTCCGTGCCGTGGTACCGAGGAACAGACAGAACCCGCATGATGGAATTGTGGTCGTAGAATCCGTCATGGACAGCAGCATCACCAGAAATGCGGGGATGATCCAGGCAGCATACAAGAACTATCTTACCCTTGATTCCTGGAAAATGCCGATGAAGACGAATTATCTCCTGATACTCGGCTTCTCCACCCTGCTGATGGTCTTTATGGCGCTCTGGACCGCGCTCAGAATTTCGCGCGGTATTACAGACCCAATCCAGGCCCTTGCGCAGGCAACCGCTGAGGTTGCGAAGGGGAATCTTGACATGTCGGTCAATATCGAACGGGATGACGAGATTGGGCTCCTGATCAGCTCCTTCAATAACATGGTCAGGGATCTGAAGGAGAACAAGGAGTCGCTCCAGCATGCCTCACAGGTATCGGACAGACGCAGGCTTGTTATCGAGAAGATCCTTGAAAACGTGAACTCAGGCGTCATATCCCTGGATGCCGAGGGAAATATCCTTATCATTAATAATGCAGCCTGCAGAATACTGAACATAGACCCTTCTGATGTGATGAACAAAAAATATGATACCCTCCTTTCCCTCATTGACTCGGATGAACTGAGAGAAACCGTCAAAGGCATTATCATCAGGGATTTCAAAGGCGTGGAAAAAGAGATCAGGATCATGGTCGGTGAGAAGCGCATTCTGCTCAGACTCTTTATCACGAGCCTGAGAGATACCGGAAATTTTATGGGAACACTGGTTGTCTTTGATGACCTGACCGAGATCACCAGGGCGCAGAAGGCCATAGCCTGGCAGGAAGTCGCCAGAAGGATAGCCCATGAGATCAAGAACCCGCTCACCCCGATAAAGCTGTCGACTGACCATATGGTGAAGAAGTGGCAGAACAAAGACGAGGACTTCGGCAAGGTTTTCGAGCGGTCAACAAAGACGATCATCAGGGAGGTAGAGAGCCTTAAGCGGCTGGTCGATGAGTTTTCGCGCTTTGGCAAAATGCCTGAGATCCGCAAGGCCCCTGCGATGCTCTCCTCGATCATCGAGAGCGTGATCAACCTTTATAAAGACTACAAAGACATTGAGATGCATCTTTCCCTAAAAGGCAGCGAAACGCCCATTGAGCTTGACGCTGAACAGTTCAAAAGGGTCATCATCAATATCGTAAATAATGCTATTCAGGCAATGCAGAATCAGGGACGGCTTGATATAATGATTCACCAGGATGCTCTCTCTAACCGGGTGTATGTTGATATCGCCGATAACGGACCAGGGATTCGTGAAGAGGACAAAGAGAAGCTCTTCCTGCCCTACTTCTCTACCAGGAAGGACGGCACAGGGCTTGGTCTTGCGATCGCCAGCAGGGTCGTGACTGAACACAGAGGTTATATCAGGGTAAGGGACAACAAGCCTCACGGAACGATTTTCAGCATAGAACTGCCGATAAAGGAAGGCTAAATGGCAAAAGCTCTTGTAATGATTGTTGATGACGAAGAAGGCATACGGGAAAGCCTGTCTCAGATCATAGAGGATGACTATGACGCTGTTACTGCGTCGTCAGGCGAGGAAGCGCTCAGGATCTCAAAGGAGACAGCTCCTGACCTTGTGCTGTTGGACATCTGGATGGACGGCATGGACGGCATCCAGACACTGCAGGAACTCAAAGAGGCATATCCTGACCTCCCCGTTATTATGATCTCCGGTCATGCAAATATAGAGAATGCGATCAAGGCAACACGCATGGGGGCCTATGATCTCCTCGAAAAACCTCTCTCTCTGGAGAAGGTTCTTCTTACCGTGCAGCGGGCACTTGAAAAGAAAAACCTTGAGGTCGAGAACAGGGCGCTCAGGGAGAACTTTTCAAAACAATGGAGGCTTATCGGGAATTCTGTAAAAATAAAGCAGGTAATCGAGCAGATACAGATGGCTGGTGCCAGCAATGGCAGGGTGCTCATATTGGGAGAAAGCGGCGCTGGCAAGGAGCTTGTTGCTCATCTTCTGCACCAGAACAGCCCCCGGCATAGCGGCCCCTTTGTTGAGGTAAACTGCGCTGCCATTCCCCAGGAACTGATCGAAAGCGAACTCTTTGGCCACGAAAAGGGCTCCTTTACCGGCGCGTTTGAGCGGAAGCAGGGGAAGTTCGAACTTGCCGACAGGGGTGCGCTCTTCCTTGACGAGATCGGTGACATGTCGCTCCAGACGCAGGCAAAGGTCCTGCGGGTGATCGAGACCCAGGAGTTCCAGCGCGTCGGCGGCAGCAAGAACATCAAGGTTGACGTGAGGATCATCTCTGCTACGAACAAGGACCTTGCAGAAGAGGTGAAAAAAGGGGCCTTCAGGGAAGACCTTTTTTTCCGGCTTAACGTGATCCCGATCAGGGTGCCCGGACTCAGGGAGCGGGCAGAGGATATCCCAGCGCTGGTGGATCATTTTCTGGATCTCTTTGCTGCCGAGTATGGACAGCAGAAAAAGGAGGTTTCCCCTGAGGCGATCAGGGCTCTTCAGAATTATTCCTGGCCCGGCAATATCCGTGAACTGAAGAATGTGCTCGAGAGACTCGTGATCATGACGCCGTCAAGGACCATCAGCAAGGTTGACATTATTGCGGCAGGGTCACCCCGTTCCGATTACTTATCATTATCTTCGCTGAAAGATGCCCGGGAGGCTTTTGAGAAGGACTTTATCTTCAGGAAACTTGAAGAGAATTCCTGGAATGTTTCAAAAACTGCTGAACTGCTTGACATCGAACGGAGCAACCTTCACCGGAAGATCAAGGCCTACGATATCAAAATGCCATAAGAGGCTTGCGAATTAAGACAGCGTAGAAATTAGTTGGGCAAAATAAGTGAATGTTGCATATAGATTGACATATGTAACGATAGTGTATAATCTTTACATATGAAGAAACATATGTAAAGAAACTGGTGACATGACAAAACAGCACTATAAATCGGGTAGTTACAAGCAGCAATATGAATACAAAAGCTTCTCTCCGAGCTTCATAAACGCGCCGCTTGACTGGCATGATGGCGACATTGCCATATTACTGGAAAATGCAACGAGGCTACTCGGTGAATTAAACGCATATTCAACCTTGGTGCCGGACGTCGACTTTTTCATCCAGATGCATGTGATAAAAGAAGCGGCCACTTCGAGCAGAATAGAGGGAACTCAGACAGGTATTGATGAAGCTGTCATGCCTGAAGAAGAGATAAAGCCAGAACGCAAGAATGACTGGATCGAGGTACAGAATTACACAAATGCCATGAATCTTGCTATAAGTAGATTGAAAGAGTTGCCTCTTTCAATGCGGCTTCTTAATGAGGCACATAAAACCTTGCTTGAGGGGGCAAGAGGTGAACATAAAAGTCCCGGCGAGGTAAGGACAAGTCAGAACTGGATTGGCGGGGCGACACTGAAAGACGCTTTTTTTATCCCACCGCATCAGAGTGAGCTGCCTGACCTGCTGAGCGATCTTGAAAAATTCTGGCATAACGACAATCTCAAAATACCCCATCTCATAAAAAATGCTATTAGCCATTATCAATTTGAAACGATCCATCCATTTCAGGACGGCAACGGACGTATCGGCCGCCTGCTTATAACTCTCTATCTCATAGACAAAGGAATATTGAGCAAGCCGACTCTTTACGTGTCCGATTTTTTTGAGCGCAACAAAGGCGCTTATTATGATGCCTTAACCATGGTCAGGGCGACCAGCAATATCGGGCAATGGATAAGATTCTTCCTGGTTGGGGTTGCTGAAACCGCAGAAAAAAGCAAAAAGACCTTTGAAAGTATCATTGTCCTTCGTCATAGACTTGAAGCGGAAATCCTTACCCTCGGCAAAAGGGCAAAAACAGGTCAGCAGTTACTTAAGTTTCTTTATTCCCGGCCGATAGTAACCGCCAAGATTGTCGGGAAACAAATGTCTATCACGCACCCTGCCGCAAACCAGCTATTAAAGAATTTCCAGAAAATCGGAATCTTACAGGAACTAACCGGGTTCAAACGGAACAGGCTTTTTGCCTTTAAAGAATACCTGGATCTGTTTGGAAAGTAGAAAACATGAAGCTCGATATTGAACGGAGCAAGCTTCACCAGAGGATCAAGGCCTACGATATCAAAATGCCGTAAGGGGCTTGCTGAATTAATGCATTGTAGAAAAGCAGGATAAGTGCATGACATAAACTCGCACCGTTGGTGCGAGAAATCAGCTATCCCAAGTCTGATCGAAAGCTGTCCCCTACTCCCCTATTTCGTGTATCTTCATGAAATTCGTCTTGGCCTGTGTAGAAAGCGGCGAGGCGGAGATGAGCACAATATGATCGCCTTTTTTTACGATCTTCTCTGCAAGCAGCGCTCTTTCGACTTCGCGAAGCATCTGGTCTATGCCGCTGAGCTGCTTCATGAATTTGGGAAGCACGCCCCAGCTGAGCGCAAGCCGGGCAAGGACCGCCTTGTCGGGCGTAAAAGCGATGATCGGCAGTTCCGGTCTGAACTTCGACACGAGTCTTGCCGTGAACCCTGACTCGGTAAATGCCACAAGCACCGTCGCCCGGATGTCTTCCGCTGCCATGCAGGCTGCATCAGCAAGGGCTTCTGCATAGGAGTTCCCCCGCTTGTAACCGGAATCTGCTGCCCTGGCCTGTTCGGTAAAGGTGATGATCCTGTCCATCATGGTGAATGCTTCAAGCGGATAGGCACCCGCTGAGGTCTCGACAGAGAGCATCAAGGCGTCCGTGCCGTCAAGCACGGCATTGGCAACATCCGTAGTCTCGGCACGGGTAGGTCTCAGGTGTTCTTTCATGGATTCGAGCATCTGCGTTGCCGTGATCACCAGCTTTCCCTTATTGTTCGCCCTGTTGATAAGGTCTTTTTGTATGAGCGGAACCCTCTCGGGGAATACTTCAACGCCAAGGTCTCCTCTGGCGATCATGATGCCGTCAGCAGCATCAAGGATCGCATCGATATTGTCGAGCGCTTCGGGCTTCTCGATCTTGGCTATGATCGGGATATTCTTCCCCTTTTTCTTCATCCAGCTTCGGATCTGGCGGATCTCCTCTGCCTCCCGGACAAAGGAAACAGCAATATAATCCACATTCATGCTGAGGCCAAAGGTAAGATCTCTCCTGTCTTTTTCCGTAAAAGATCTGAGGGATATCTTCATGCCGGGAAGATTCACGCCTTTTCTGTCCTTAAGCATGCCCCCTTCAATAACCTTTGCGGTAAGAGATCTGCCGGATCTTTTTTCTATCCTCAACTGGATCAGCCCGTCATCGAGCAGTATCCTGTCGCCTTTCTTTGCATCTCTCAGAAGATGCGGATACGATACAAAGATATTTTTTTCATCGCCTAATCCTTCGCCGGGGAAGATGTCTATTGCCGAACCTTTTTTAATTTCTGCGCCGCCGTTTTTCATCAGACCGACACGGATCTTGATCCCCTGCAGATCCTGAAGAATTGCAACGGGTCTGCGATATTTTTCTGCAAGCTGCCTGATCTCCCTTATGGTATTACGATGAAAGGTATGATCCCCGTGAGAAAAATTCAGCCTCGCCACGTCCATGCCCTCGCGGACAAGAGCAGAAAGGACCTGCGGCCTGATGGATGCAGGCCCCATGGTGCAGACGATCTTTGCTCTTCTCTGTTTCATCGGCTATCCTTTTTTTGGTCCGGCAACTGACTGTGCGCCGACAGCTTAATACGATCTCTGTCCCATACAAAATGCTGATGCCAGTCTTCTCCGCGATCCTTGAAGTCAGAACGAAAATGTGCCCCGACGCTTCCTTTTCTTGCAAGCGCCGCCTGAACAATGATCCCCGCGACCGTCAGCATATTCTTGAGTTCGAGTTCCCGACGGGTGCTGTAGTCCCGTTGTGTTATTATGCCCCATTCACGCAGCCTGGAAGCCGCTTCAGTAAGGGACATGGCGCATCGGATTATGCCGACCCTCTCCCACATCAATTTCCGGAGCGCATGACGTATCTCATCATGGTCCCTGATAGAGGCAGGACTGAATACCGTTGCACCCGTTTCCGACGGATCGATCGGCGCGGAAAGCGCTGCATTTCCTGTTCGTGCGCCGAAGACCAGACCTTCAAGCAGGCTGTTTGAGGCAAGCCTGTTTGCACCATGAACACCGGTGCAGGCGACCTCCCCTGCGGCGAAGAGACCTTTTAAAGAGGTCCTGCCGTCAGCATCTGTTTTTACTCCTCCCATGATGTAATGGGCAGCCGGTGATATCGGGATCAGGTCTCCTGTGATATCGAAGCCATATTGAAGGCAGGTTGCGTGGATGTTCGGAAAACGGCTCCTTACAAAATCTTTGCGAAGATGCCTGAGATCAAGATACGCATAGTTGCTGCTCGTCTTGACCATTTCGGATATGATAGCGCGGGATACGATATCCCTGGGCGCAAGCTCAGCAAGCGTATGATAAGACTGCATGAACCGCTGCCCGTTGCTGTTGAGAAGCAGGGCGCCTTCGCCGCGCATTGCCTCGCTCAGAAGGAACTGGGGTGCTGTCGGAGAATAGAGGCTTGTGGGATGGAACTGGATGAACTCCATATCCTCAAGTTCTGCTCCTGCCCTGAAGGCGATCGCCATGCCGTCACCGGTTGCAACCTGAGGATTGGTCGTGCGGGAGTAGAGCTGTCCCCCTCCGCCGGTAGCGAGAATGGTCGCCCGGGCATACAGGGCGGTCATTTCACGGTCGCGCAGCACATAGGCCCCATGGCATTCATTGTCCTTAATAATAAGGTCAACGGTTATTGCAAACGGATATCTGCGGACCGAGGGGAAAGACCGTGCTTTGTTCAGAAGTACGCGGGTCAGTTCTTTGCCGGTAGAGTCGCCCTGAGCATGCAGCACGCGCCTGCGTGAGTGAGCGGCTTCAAGGGTAAGGTCCAGTTTGGAACCTTCTTTGTCGAATTCAGCCCCCCAGGAGATAAGCTCAGCGATCCGCTTCGGCCCCTCTTCTACCAGGGTCCTTACCGTGTCTTCATTGCAGAGGCCATCTCCTGCCCTGAGCGTATCTTCGAGATGGATGCCCACCTCGTCCTCATCGCTCATGACCGCAGCTATGCCGCCCTGCGCATATTCAGTATTGCTCTCTGTAGGCTTGTCCTTGGTGACGACAAGGACGCTGCCGTAAGGAGCGAGCTCAATGGCTGCCCGAAGACCTGCCACACCGCTTCCAATAATGAGGAAATCGACGATCTCCTGTTGCATACAGCAAGAATACAGGATGGGGTAGAGGAAATCAAGGCAACATCCCGGCCGGGATGTTGCTAAAAAATAGGAATATTTATTAGAATACAAGACCAAATTTCAGGAGGCAGACAGTGAAAGCAGATATTCACCCGGATTATCAGGAAGTCAATGTGGTTTGCGCCTGTGGCGAGACCTTCACCACACGTTCAACCCGTAAGGACATTCGCCTCGACATCTGCTCCAAGTGTCATCCGTTCTTCACCGGCAAGCAGAAGATCATGGACACTGAGGGAAGAGTCGAGAAGTTCAAGAAAAAATACGCCAAGAAGTAGTTAGGCTGAGAATTTATAAAAAACAGGAAGCCGTCATGGCTTCCTGTTTTTTTCTTGCATACCTATGAGCACACACCAGAAGATAAAAAGTGTAGGTGGACAGGCTGTTATTGAGGGTGTCATGATGCGCTCACCCAAAAACTGGACTGTTGCCGTGCGCGACCCGAAGGGCACGATCCATCTCCTCAAAGAGAAGCTGACCGAAATGCCCCGTTTTTTCAAGGTTCCGATGATCAGGGGTGTTGTCGCCCTCTTTCATGCATTATCATTGGGGATCAGGGCCATAGAGTTTTCTGCCGGCAAGGCCTACGAGGAGGAGGGCGAAGAGAGCCTGAGCAAGTTCTCGCTTGTGATGACCATGATCGTGGCATTCGGCCTCGCCATCGGTCTTTTCATCCTGCTTCCCCTGTACGCCACAAAGCTCGTCGGCCTGGTCATTCAGGGCGTTGAAAAAAGCTCGTTCCTGTTTAACTTTGTTGACGGCATCATCCGGGTCTTTATCTTCCTCTGTTATGTTCTGATCATCGGCATGTGGAAGGATATGGCAAGGATCTTCATGTATCATGGAGCAGAACATAAGGTGATCCACGCCTACGAAAAAGGCCTCGAGCTTACCCTTGAAAACGTCAAGCAGTACAGTCCGCTTCATCCCCGCTGCGGCACGAGCTTCCTTATGATCGTTATGGTGGTCAGTATCCTTGTCTTCTCATTCATTCCGCAGAGCTGGCCTTTTATATATAAGTTCCTTTCACGGATCGTCTTCATGCCGATCATCGCAGGAACGTCCTTTGAACTCCTGAAACTTTCGGCGAAATGGGACCATCATCCGCTGATGCACCTTATCATCACTCCGGGCCTTATGCTTCAGCGTCTTACAACACGCGAGCCTGACGACGCGCAGCTTGAGGTCGCACTGAGCGCTTTGATAGAAGTGCTCAAAATGGAGGAAGCAGATGCTGCAGAAGCTCCAGGCGCTTGAGCACAAATACGAGGAGCTGAACAATCTCCTCAGCGACCCCAAAGTGCTTTCAACACCGACCGATTATCAGAAGTATTCCCGCGAACATTCAGAGCTCCTGCCTATTGTTGAAAAAATACGCGAGTATAAGAAACTTATTGTTGACATTGAGAGCACCGAAGAACTTTTGGGCGGAAATGATGCCGAGATGAAGGAACTGGCAAAGGCTGAGCTTGAAGACCTGAAGAAGAGAGCCCCGCTTTTTGAAGAAGAGCTGAAGTTCATGCTGCTGCCGGTCGATCCGCGCGATGCAAAAAGCGTTATCCTTGAGATACGTGCAGGGACCGGCGGTGACGAAGCTGCCCTGTTCGGCGCGAATCTCTTCAGGATGTATACCAAGTATGCCGAGTCAAAGAGATGGAAGGTTGAGCTCATCAGCATGAACGCGACCGGCATCGGGGGCATAAAGGAAGTGGTCGCTTCTATCGAAGGAAAAGGTGCCTACAGCAGACTGAAATACGAAAGCGGCGTACATAGGGTACAGAGAGTTCCGAGCACTGAAGCATCAGGCAGGATACATACCTCGGCTGCAACAGTTGCTGTGCTTCCTGAAGCTGAGGAGGTGGACGTCAAGATAGACCAGAAAGACCTCCGGATAGACACCTTCTGTTCATCCGGCGCAGGCGGCCAGAGCGTCAACACGACCTATTCTGCGGTCAGGATCGTGCATATCCCGACCAATACTGTTGTTCAGTGCCAGGATGAGCGCTCCCAGACAAAGAACCGGGACAAGGCCATGAAGGTGCTGCGCTCACGGCTTTATGAGATACAGATCGAAGAAAAGGATAAGGAACGGGCGCAGGAGAGGAAGTCGCAGGTCGGCTCAGGCGACAGGTCCGAGAGGATCAGGACCTATAACTATCCGCAGAACCGCATCACGGACCACAGGACCGGCCTGACACTGCATAAGCTCGAACAGGTGCTCGAAGGCAACCTTGATGAGATGATCGATAACCTCACTACCCATTTTAACGCCGAACGTCTTAAATACTTGTAACATCTCCATCGAAAAAAGAGGTCTGGATGTCGCTCAAACTCCATGAATTGACTGCATCTTTAAGTGGCATATCTCTTCTTGATATTAAACGTCTGAGGTTTCATATTGTTAACTGTTTTATGGATGCCCTGTGGTGCCTGTTTTCAAGGTGTCACCATGGAGTTTGCTTGCCACCCAGCCCTCTTTTTCTTACCCAAGAACAGGTAACCTATGAGACTGCTTGAGCTGTTAAGAAAATCGACTGAGTATCTTGAAGCTGCAGGCATTGACGATGCCTTGTCTGAGGCGGAGATGCTTGTCTTCCATGCAGTGAACAGGGACAGACTCGATGCGTATATCGAAAATCCTGAAGTAAAGAGTGCCGATTCCGCAAAGGTCAGAAGGCTGCTTCAGCGAAGGATAAAAGGCGAACCTGTACAATATATCATCGGTCATATCGAATTCCTCGGTCTGATCATAAAGGTCGGAAAGGGAGTGCTCATCCCAAGACCTGAAACAGAACTGCTTGTCGAAGAAGTCACTAAGACCGTGAAAGGTGAAACGTTAAGTATGGACAGTTCAGAAAAAAACAGTCCACGCATTACGCATTACGCATCACGGATGTTTTTGGATATCTGCACGGGTACCGGCTGCATTGCCCTGGCTCTTGCCAGGCAGTTTCCTGATGCAGAGGTGTATGGGACGGATCTTTCAAGGGAGGCCCTTACCTATGCAAAGAAGAATGCAATGGCAAATGGCATCAAGAATGTTACGTTTCTGCAGGGATCGGTCTTCGATCCTGTGAAGGGAAAAAAGTTCGATATTATCACTGCCAATCCGCCGTATATAAGAAGAGACGAGATCGAAACCCTGCAGCGCGAAGTTCGGGACTGGGAACCGGTTGCTGCGCTCGATGGCGGCATGGACGGCATGGATTTCTATAGGGCCATTCTTTCTTCAGCAGGCGATCACCTCAACCCTGATGGATATATATTTCTCGAGCTCGGATACGACCAGTCAGAAGACGTGCAGAAAATCGCACGCGCTGAAGGGTTCAGAGAAGTAGCTATTATCAATGATTACGCCGGAATCGGAAGAATTCTGGTAGCTACTCAGATTGGTTAGACGGTAGCTTGTCAGATAATCAGGCTAAGGTCTGTTAATAAAAAATGGTCGAAATTAAGAGGCCAAAGCGGGTCGCATCTGGCGCCTAAAGCGCCTACTGTTGGTCATTTTTCATTCCCGATAGACTAAACTTCTACAGACTATCCACCTTGAGAATTACTCTCCACAATATGCAGGGCAGCCCTAATTCCGTCAGCTCCGCTTGATATAATGCCTCCGGAGCATCCGCTGCCTTCGCCTGCCAGATAGAGATTTTCAATACCGGCGCAGTACCGCTCTTTTTCCCGCAAGACCTGAATTGGGGCCGAAGTCTTGCTTTCAAGCCCCATGATCATACCTGTTTCAAATCCCTTTATTTTATTGCTGAAATCCCTAAGCCCTTCCCTGATAGCGCTGCTTATCTCAGCAGGCAGGAGATCCCATAGCGCTGCGGGCTTTAATCCAAGCGGATAACTTGATTCCACGATATCGGTCTGCTCCTTCTGATCAATAAAATTCTGTATGCTGCAGAACGGGGCTGCAAAGCCGTTTGAATATTGGTGAAAACGCTCTTCAAGGGCTTGCACCCAATCAAGGGCCTCTTCTGGCGATGCCTCCCTGCCGATCAGTCTGTCAGGATGAATGCCGGCTACACATGCGGCATTCGCAAACTTTTCGTTCCGCTGATATCGGCTCATGCCGTTTACGATGTTGGTATTATGGTACGCAGCTGCAGGGACAACAATGCCGCCGGGGCACATGCAGAAGGTATACACCGGAAGTCTGTTGTCTCCGGGGGAAGTGAGGCGGTATTCGGCAGCCTTTACACCCGGCAGGCTTTCACGGCCCCACTGTGCCTTGTTAATGATCCTTTGGGGATGCTCCACTCTGCTGCCCAGGGCAAAATTCTTTGTGCGGAACTGAACTCCCTTCCTGATCAGCATCCGGTACGTCTCGTACGCAGAATGGCCAGGTGCAATAATAAAATAGTCAGCCTCCATTGCACCTGATGACGTGATCGCTTCAGTGACTTTCCCGTTTATGATCTTCAGATCTTCAAGGAGTGTTTCAAATGCCATGCGGCCGCCAATGGCTATGAATGCATCTCTGAGATTCCTGACGATCTTCCTGAGATTATCGCTCCCCAGATGAGGATGTGCCATGTACCCTATTTCTTCCGGGGCTCCGGCGCTGATGTAGCTCTCCAAGATGAACTGCCGTTCTTTTGATATATGCTTGGACCGTGAGGTGAGTTTTCCGTCTGAAAATGTTCCGGCACCGCCTTCACCAAAGGCATAATTGCTGATAGAATCAAAAACACCGGTCTTCTCAAACTCCCTGATCCCTTCAGTCCGTTTATGAACATCCGCGCCCCTTTCAATAAGCGTGGTATCAAAGCCTGCCTTCTGCAGAACAAACGCTGAAAAGAACCCGGCAGGACCGCTGCCGACAACGACGGCATTTTTTCCTCTCTTTTGATATGGGATATCCAATGACGGGGAAAAAAGTGGCGCGCCTCCGTCAATTTCGTCCGATAAGACTACGACCCTGACGAGCCAGTGGATATTCCCTTTCTTTCTTGCATCAAGGCTCTTGTTCTCTATCTGACAGGAGAATTCCCGTATGCCCAGCTGTTTCGTAATGCCTTCCTTCAGTTCGTCTTCATGGTAATCAGTCGGCAGTTGCAATGAAATTTCCCGGTATCCCATGGCAGTATTCTACCTTATATAAAACAATTGACACCTACTGAACAGGCGCGGAGCGGCAGCTGA
This sequence comes from Nitrospirota bacterium, assembly GCA_016214855.1. NCBI lineage: Bacteria > Pseudomonadati > Nitrospirota > Nitrospirota bacterium. The sequence goes on from JACRMT010000012.1 coordinate 175,275, forward strand.
TGCCATAAAAAAAGGGCCTGCACTATGATAAGTGCAGGCCCTTTCGCAGCTCATGTTCGAGGAGTTATTCTGCCAAGGTCTCCTCAGGGGGCGTATACCCGCCCGAACTTTCCGTCTTGGAAAAGGCAAGCCACCCCGGATAGAAAATGCCTACAAGCGGAACAAGAATGAGAAGTCCAAGCCACTTGTTCTTGCCCAGGTTCTCTGTGATGCACATCCAGAGATATATTCCTACAAACAAATTGACAATAGGAACCAAGAACAGAAGGACCCACCATCCGGGCTTTCCGGCTGAGACGACAAAGGTCCAGGCCTGAACGATCGGTATCCAGGCGGTCCAGGGAGCCGGCACATCCAGCTTTTTTGCAATAAGAAACAGACAGAGGCTGTAATACAGGTAAACCGCGAGCCCGATAAAAACCAATATCATGCCAAAGGCGGCAATAATTGCAATAAGGGCAGCTGGTCCCGCAGCATCGGGCATCTGCTTTGGCATAGGCATGGGAACAACAGGTGCCGGCGGTGTCGGAACTGCCTGAGGAGACTTGGGCGGCTCAGCCTGCTGAGGAACTGACTGTGCGGGAGCTGATTTTTGAGCAGTGGTCGGGGCTGGAACAGTCTCTGCTGCCTTTGCTTTCTGCTCTGCAGGGGCTGCCAGGCCAGACTTCCCTTCCTTTGCATCAGATGATGCCGGCAGTGGTGTTTTTGCGGAGGGCTCAGGCACTTTTACGGTCTGGTCCGGTTTTGCCTCTCTCTTCTCAACAGCAGATTCAGACTTCTTCGTTATGGCAGATCTGATAGCCGCAACTTCACCTGAGGCCCTTCTTATAAGACCAACCTTCTCAAGCGAATACTCGGGATCGATGAGGTATGCATCTCTGAAATACTCATCAGCCTCGCTGAACTTGCCCAGTTCATACAGGGAATAGCCGATCAGGTAATATGCAGTAGGGTCAGGTTTCTTATTGATGTACTCCTTGAAATACTGGACCGCAGCTCTAAAATTCCTTGTATTGTACGACTTGAGCCCTGCCCTGAAATCCTTGTCATCATTTGAGACAGCAGCACCTGCTATCGCTGCAAACAGCACTAACAATGCTATGACCAGTGCTACCTTTTTCATGCCCTCCTCCTTGAATAAAAAAACCTCATTCTGAAGATAATATGCAATCATTATAGCAAATCCCGTTTCCGTTTATACCTTTTTGTATCATTTATCAATATATCAATTAGTTTATTCACTTTGAACGTTGTTAAAAATAGGATTTCATTATAGGATGTACCTGTAGCTTGACTATCGCGAGGGAAGGCAATGCTTTTTAGAATTCTGAAACATGAAGACCTGAAAAAGCTGTATGATCTGCTGTCCAGGGGGAATCGGGTTATCGGACCGGTCAGGAAAGGGGCTGACAAAGACGGCAACCCCATATATGCCTTTGAAGAGATAGGTGATTTCATCAATATTCATCTGGATTACACCACAACAAAAATACCTGCAAAGAAGTTCTTTATGCCTTTTAGAGAAGTTATGGCTGACTTCCGGATCAAAGGGAAAGACTGGGAGAAGAAGATCGGATTCAATATCGGCAGCCCCTTCATTGTCTTCGGTATGCATGCCTGTGACATAAATGCCCTGAACAAGCTCGACAAAGTTCTGCTCGGGAGCCACTATCCCATGCCGTATTATGCGGCAAAACGGAAGAACATGTTCATCGTGGGTATTGACTGCATACCCCAGCCATATTGTTTCTGCCGCTCCATGGGCTCAGATACGGCACTGCATGGATTCGACATGTTCCTGACAGACCTTGGTGACCACTACTTTGTCGAAATACTTTCTGATACTGCATACAATTTTCTCCGGCAGATCACTAATGCGGAGCCTACAGAAAGCGATCATGCCCGCTATATGAAGGCCGCATCGGAAAAGAACAGGAAGTTTACTGCTCATGTAGATACAACTGACCTTACCAAAATTCTGGATATGGAATTCCAGGCAGATGTCTGGAAGAAATGGGGCGATCAGTGCCTGTCCTGCGGCACCTGTGCGAATGTCTGCCCGACCTGCTACTGCTATGGCGTAGATGAGTCTGTGGCACTTGATCTCTCACGGGCGCAAAAGATCAAATCCCTCTACTCCTGCAATCTGATCGATTTCGCTGAGGTTGCCGGCGGACATAATTTCAGACCTGAGAGTCACACACGGCTCAAATACCGTTACTACCACAAGCACCGCGGTTTTGTTGAAGCGTATGAGGAATCTCTCTGCGTTGGCTGCGGCAGATGCGGAGAATCCTGCCTTGCAGGCATTACGGTCCCGGAAGTCATTGCGAGCGTCAGGGGCGGGGAAAACTGATATGAGCAGCCAGATCAAATTCACGGATATTACAGCCGGTCAGCAGCGGCGGCATTTTCGCGAGAACGACCTTGGAGCCTTTGAGAACACCTATAAGGCCGAGATCACTGCAGTACACAGACTTACCGCAATCGAGAATCTCTTCAGGATCCAGATCGTCGACCCGACAGACAGAAAGAAGTTTGTTTTCCAGCCGGGCCAATTCGTAATGCTGGAACTGCCGGGTATCGGTGAGGCGCCCTTCTCGATCTCCTCCTCTGCCTCACGGCATGGAGATCTTGAACTCTGCATACGCAGGGTCGGAAGCCTGACCAATTTTCTTTTCAGGCTTGACCGCGGCACGCACGTTGGCATACGCGGCCCTTTCGGCACCGGTTTCCCGATGGATCAGATGCATGGAGAAAATATTCTCCTCATAGCCGGAGGCCTCGGTCTTGCTCCTCTGCGTTCGCCGATAGCCTATGTGCAGGAAAACAGGAACCTGTTCGATAATGTTGATATTATTTATGGAACAAAGGAACCCTCCCAGCTCCTGTTCACCTATCAGTATGATATGTGGCGTGCTGATGACGTGAACCTTCATATTATTGTCGAAAAAGGCGATCCAGCCTGGAAAGGGCCTGTCGGCATGATAACCAAAGTACTCCAGGATATTTTCATGCATAGGCATGCAGACTACTTTCAGAAGACCTATGCTATTGTCTGCGGCCCTCCGGTCATGTTCAAATTTGTCTGCACCATGCTGAATGAGCGGAGTATCCCTATGGAGAAGATGTTCGTTTCCCTTGAGCGGAGGATGCACTGCGGCATGGCAAAATGCTGCCGCTGCAATATCGGCTCAACGTACATCTGCCTTAAGGGCCCTGTCTTTGACTACTGGTCGGTCATGAACATGAAGGAGGCCATCTGATGGCCGGGACAACTCACAACCAGAAGAATTTTCTTGGCGTTCCGGTTGCAAAGCCACGGGTCGCCTTCTTCGAGCTCTCTTCCTGCGAAGGCTGCCAGCTCCAGATATTAAACAACGAGGCAACGCTCCTCGATTTCCTTTCCCTGGTGCAGGTGGTCAATTTCCGCGAGGCAATGACAGAAAAGTCCGACGACTATGATATTGCCTTTGTCGAGGGAAGCATAACAAGAAAGGATGAGGTGGAGAGGCTCAGAAATATCAGGCAGAATGCCAGGGTCCTTGTTGCGCTTGGGTCCTGCGCATGTTTTGGGGGTATAAACCAGCTCAAGAACCGTTTTGATCCTGACTGGGTAAAGCGTAAGGTGTACGGAAACTCACCTGTCGATACTGACAAGGCCCAACCCCTTGAGGAGTTCGTGCATATAAACCTCAGGATCTATGGCTGTCCTGTCAGAAAAGAAGAAGTCGAAAGGATCGTGACGAATCTGGTCATCGGCAAGGAGATTCATCATCCGCGGTACCCGGTATGCATGGAATGCAAGGCTAACGAAAATGTCTGCCTTTTTGACCTTGGTGAGCCCTGCCTGGGGCCTGTCACCAGGGCTGGCTGTGATTCGTGGTGTCCGAACAGCAGGGCCGGCTGCTGGGGCTGCCGCGGACCTGCAGATGAAGCCAATATGGAACAGATGAGGAAGATTATGGCAGAGAAGGGATTCTCTGAGGAAACCCTGATCGACCGCCTTGAATGCTTTGGCGGGTTCAAAGACAGTGTTGATAGGATCAGGAAAGGTCAACCATGAAGCTCACCTGCAAGGTGGATGTGCATCACCTTTCCCGGGTCGAGGGGCACGGGAATATAACGATACGCATACAGGATGGAAAACTTGAGGAAGCGCGATGGGAGGTCGTTGAGACGCCCCGCTTCTTCGAAGCCTTCCTCATCGGCAAGAAGTGGGACAATGCGCCCTGGATCTGCGGAAGGATCTGCGGCATCTGCTCAATAGGCCACACGCTTGCGAGCATACGGGCCGTTGAAAATGCCTTTGGCATAGAGCCGACAGAGCAGACGCGAAAATTGCGGCTGCTGCTCAAACATATGGAAACCCTTCAGAGCCATATCCTTCACCTCTATTTTCTCGCAGCGCCTGATTTTGCAAATGTGGGAAGCGTATTTCCGCTTATTGAGACAGCACCTGATATCGTGGCAAGGGCGGCAAGGATCAAGCTCCTCGCAAACGATATCTGTGACTGTATCGGCGGACGCCGCATGCATCCTACCAGGACGATCGTCGGAGGGTTCACCCTGCTGCCGACAAAGGATGAACTCCGCGGCCACAGGGACCGCCTGAAAGAAGTGATGGATGATCTGGTAAAGACAGCTGACCTCTTCAGGTCGTTCACCCTGCCGGATTTTATACGAGAGACGGAGTTTGTGTCGCTCAAGGGTAGCGGGCAGTACCCCTTTATCGGCGGCGACCTTGTTTCGACCGACGGTGTCCAGAAAAGGGAGCAGGACTATCGTGAGATGACCAATGAATACATTGTAGAACAGTCAACATCAAAGTGGTCGCGACTGTCCCGCAAATCCTTTGCCGTGGGGGCACTGGCGCGACTGAACAATAACTTCGAGCTTCTTCACGAATGGGCGAGAGAGATCTCGCTCAGTTTCGGGCTCCAGCCTGTGAACCACAATCCGTACATGAACAATATGGCCCAGCTTGTTGAGGCCGTTCATGTAGCTGCGGAATCGATCGATATGATCGATGAGCTTCTTGATTCGGAATTCTCGGAGCCGAGACAGCCTGTCGCGGCAAGGGCAGGTATTGGCGTTGGCGCTGTTGAGGTCCCAAGAGGGATCCTCTATCACAGCTACGAATTCGATGACACAGGGCATATTATCAATTGCGACTGCGTCATCCCTACCAGCCAGAATCATGCGAACATTCAGCACGATCTTCAGGAACTTGCGGAGCATTATGCAAAAAAAGGGAGGAAGGACCGGGATATTGAACTGCTGGCCCAGATGCTCGTCAGGGCCTATGACCCCTGCATCTCCTGCTCAGTACACTGAAAAGGCTATTGTTTTTCCGGTTGAGCCTGTGCAGCCTGTTCTTTCATCTGCTTTTCTCTTTCAGCAAGCACTTTCTCTTTGGCCTTCTTCCTGGCGTCTTCCCGCACCTTGAAGTCACCTTCCCCATAAAGGGTGAATCTGAGCCATGAGAGAGAGAATTTCAGCAGTTCCAGTTCATCCTGCTTCAACTTTTCTATCACTTCAGGCTCTATTTCGTAGGCATCGAGGAACCTGCTTTCAAAAACAAATTTCCTGAAGGCATCAAGGTTGGTGCTTACCATGAAAAACAGGTCCAGAGACTTCTGGCTGAACTCTACCATGCCGAGGGTCTTTGCCTTCAGAACGATCTCCATCCAGTCATCATTTACCGCGTCGTAAACATCAGAACCCTGGTCAGCCCGCCATTCGTCGATCGTCCATTCCTTGTCTTCGTTATGTCCGAGGCAATGATCTTCCCTGATCTTTATGAAAAAATTGGTGCCTGTATTCTTATCGAAGTGCTTCATTATCCCCATGCCTATCGGATAATAACGGCAGGTAAGAGGACGGTCCTCATAAACCGTGCAGCCCTCTGCTGTCACAAAGGGACATGACCTGTTTTCGTCGTCCTTCAGCCTCATGATCGCAACAGGGAGTTGAGACCTGTCGATCACTGTCTGATGCGTATGGGTGAGGAGAAACTCGTCGTACGTCATCCCGAGCCGTTTTTTCAGTCTGTAGATATCATAGGGAGACAGGAATATCTTTATCCCGCTGCAGCATTTGGTAAAACATCCGATGCCAGGATAGCAACGAAACCTTATTTTTGATTCACCGGTCAGATATTCCGGCACAATGACGCTTTTTTCGATCCGGCCCTCAATCTCACGCTTGATCTCGTTAACCGCACTATTATCAGTATTACTGGAACTGTCGTTGTTTGCCATGGATACTCCCTTGATTGTTATTATGCATCAATGAAATTATATTGCCGGCAAAACAAAGGTAGAGGGAAAAATGTATGCTATGTTCGCGCCGCTTTGTATCCACTGAATGCGAGATGATGCTATTATACTATATTGCAGATGCTTATAGCACATATTGAAAGCCTTAAAATAGGATGCATATGAGGAGATTGCCGTATGACCGGAAATGAACTTGATGATATGAACATTTATGACGTACTCTGTCTTGATGCACTAAAGGTACGGCCCGACATCCTCTCTGAGATTAAATTGGACGTGACCCCGCAGATGATGATGGAGCCGAGGTTCCAGTCCCGCCCTGAAGACCTCGAAAAGCTCAAGGAGATTTCGGGTTATATATTCTACATAGAGACCGAGACAGAGCCACCCAGCGTCATGCTGCTTAAGATCGGCAGGACGGACATAACCACAACGGTCGGACATGTCGCTGAGGTCCCTGCCGAAATGGTCCGCAGGGCGGTTGACAAGCCTTTGCTGCCCCCTGTAAATGGCATGTGTGCAATCACGGATGAGATCAGGGACTGGTTGAGGCAGGCACTGTCTCTCTAACCGTTCTTTTTCTGCAAAAAAAGAGGCCGATCCTTGATTTCAAGGACCGGCCTCTTTTGATATTGTTCTAAACTGCTATTACAGCATCGGTACGATCAGAAGCGCTACGATGTTGATAACCTTGATCATCGGGTTGATCGCAGGTCCTGCAGTATCCTTGTAAGGATCTCCGACCGTGTCACCGGTAACAGAGGCCTTGTGACCATCGCTGCCCTTCTTGTGGACGACACCCTTGGAGTCAGTGACGCCGTCTTCAAAGGCCTTCTTGGCATTGTCCCATGCACCGCCGCCGCTTGTCATGGCAATGGCCTGGAACAGTCCGGTCAGGATGCTGCCGATAAGAACGCCGCCGAGTGCCTCTTTACCAAGAAGCAGTCCAACTGCGATAGGCGCTACAACCGGGATTAGTGCAGGAACCATCATCTGCTTGATGGCTGACTGGGTAACGATATCAACGCACTTGCCATATTCAGGCTTTGCCTTGTATTCCATAATGCCCGGTATCTCCCTGAACTGTCTCCTGACTTCATCAACAATGCTGCCTGCTGCCTTGCCGACCGCTTCCATAAGCAGTGAGCCGTAATAATAGGGAAGAAGACCGCCGATGAAAAGACCGGCCAGAACCATCGGGTTCGACAGGTCAAAGAGAACGGGAGAAGAGAAAGACCGTGAGTATTCAGCAAAGAGAACAAGTGCAGCAAGTCCTGCCGAGCCGATAGCATAACCCTTGGTAACAGCCTTTGTAGTGTTGCCGACTGCGTCAAGCGGATCGGTTATATTACGGATCTCTTCAGGCAGTCCAGACATCTCTGCGATGCCGCCCGCATTATCCGTGATCGGACCGTATGAGTCGATGGCAACAACAATACCGGTCATCGAAAGCATCGAAACCGCTGAAAGGGCAATAGCGAAGAGACCGCCGGTCATATCAGGGTTGGCTGCAAATCCTCCGCCCAAGTGATATGCACCAAGGATGGAAGCAACGATAACCAGAACTGGGGCTGCGGTTGACTTCATGCTGACCGCAAGACCTGCGATGACGTTCGTGCCATGACCGGTCAGGCTTGCCTGTGCAATGTGCTTAACAGGGGCATACTCTTTGGCAGTGAAATACTCAGTTATGACAACGATCAGTCCTGTCAGTGCAAGGCCGATCAGCGACATAAGAAAGACGTTCATCTGGGTAAAAGACGGATGTGCGGCCATTGAAACAGCATCAACACCCTTCAGAAATTCACCAGTAACTATATAGAAGGTTATTGCAGCAAGAATACCTGCAACAGCCAGCCCCTTGTAAAGAGCACCCATAATGTAGTTGCTCTTGCCGAGCCTTACTGCAAATGTGCCGATAATGGAAGCAATAATCGATATTCCGCCCAACATCATCGGGAATTCAACCCATGGGCTTTCGGCGCCAAAGACAGTCTTGGCAAGAAGCATTGCGGCCACAAGAGTAACCGTGTAGGTTTCATAAAGGTCGGCAGCCATGCCTGCACAGTCGCCAACGTTGTCACCAACGTTGTCTGCGATAACTGCAGGGTTCCGGGGATCATCTTCAGGGATTCCTGCCTCGACTTTTCCGACAAGGTCAGCGCCAACGTCAGCAGCCTTTGTATAGATACCGCCTGCAATACGGGCAAACACGCTCATAAGCGAGCAGCCGAAGCCAAGGCCGATCAATGCATGGAAGGCCTGTTCAGGAGCAGCCTGCTTTGCAATGAAATAAAAGCCCGCAAGTCCTATGATACCTGTACCAACAACCATAACGCCGGTAACCGAGCCGCCCTTGAAGGCAAGGCCCAGTGCAGCCTGAAGGCCCTTGCTGGCAGCCGCTGTAGTGCGGACGTTTGCACGGACCGTGACCCACATGCCGACAAAGCCCGCAAATGCAGAGCCGACCGTTCCAATTATGAAACCGATCGCTGCCCACATGCCGAGCTGCGGTATGGCGGCAATAGCAATAACGAGAACAACAGCAACCATGGCAACCGTTTTATATTCGCGTGCAAGAAAGGCATATGCACCCTCTTTCACGGCGTTTGAAATTTCCTGCATCTTGGCATTCCCTGCGTCCTGCTTTGAGACCCACATTGCGGTCATGACTGCGTATATAACGCCTAATACGCCGCAACCTAAAGCAAATAAAATAGTCGAACTCATTAAAACTCCTCCTTTGATTTGGGGTTTAGTATCTGGTGTTTCGAAAATCGTGTTAGTATTTACAATCCAAGCGAATAATGCAAATTATAAATATTTATGAAAAAGCAAGAAAATCTTATTAGTAAAATTTATCCAGGGTATTTGTCAGATATATAGTCTTTTAGATAATGGTTCTCTGCCCTGAGATCCGATACCTGGGCCTTTACCACATCTCTGATGGACAGCATGGCAACGATCTTCGTATTTTCGACAATGGGCAGATGCCTGATCCTGTTTTTGATCATAATAGTTGTTACATAACAGAGATCGTCTTCGATCTCGCAGATGATGAGGTTCGTGGTCATGACCTCGCTCACCTTTATGTCCTTGAAAAGGATATTTCCCTTTCTGGTCCAGGACTTCAGCACATCTCTTTCTGTAAACATCCCGACCGGCTTTTCGTTATCAACAACGATCAGCGCTCCTACCTCGTTCTCCACCATCTGGTAGATCGCATCTGCGACCGACTTGTCCCTGTCAATCGAGATGATGTTCGAATTAATCGGCCCTAAAATCTGCTTTACCATCATAGCGCTTTACCTGCCCTTTCGTTTGGACGTTTAAGTCTATTTAACCTCTCTGCCCGAATATTTTGCAAATACCAGGGCAGTTGTCCTGTATACCATATGAGCCATCTTTGAAAAAGGCGCATACGCAAAAAGGAAGAAGACCGAAACAAGGTGGATAAAATAGACCGGATAAGCGACCATGCGGACGTGCACCAGTCTCAGGACTTCAGACAAAATACCGGTCACGACAATGGACGTTATCACGCTGATAAAGAGCCAGTCATAATAGCTGCCTGAACCGGCTTTTTCCGCGTTCTTCCGCCTGTTGGTAATCACCTGAAGGATGCCTGCAAGCAGAAGCACGGCACTTACGTTGCCGACAATCTTCATCGGGTCATACAGCGGGTAGGGTGATTCACCAAAGTTCAGCCAGAACGTTCTCTGGATATGGAAAAACTCATGACCGTACAGATAGGCGATCGCCCAGGTCGTTGTTATGGCCAGACCGACAAAACCGAAGAATACGAACATGTGGGTCTTTGATCTGTCATTCGTCACATCGCATTTTTCAAACCGTTTATGGGTCATGAATTCAAATACCGTTTCAAGGATCATGGCGATCATCGGGCCCTTCACCTTTTTCTGCCAGGGGTTTGAACTCACCTCGATATTTTTTGTGAGATCCTTCCAGTATCTTGTCACTCCCATGAAGAATCCAAAGGCGGCGAAAAGCGCTGCTGCACTGAAAATAACATCAATGTACGGCACCTTCATAAATTTCTCGGCATACACGATCTCGCCTTCAGGAAAGAAGGAGTTTCCCTGTATCATGATCGCTGCAATAAAGATAATGACCGGAACAGCGAGGAGACCGAGCAGTGCCTTTGGACTGCCGACAGCTTTTGCAAGGAAACCCGGCGTGGCATAATGCTCTATGCTCAGCTTTCTGATCGCGCCTAATACTTCGCCGGGTTTCGCACCTCTCGGGCAGTACGCAGTGCAGTCGCTGCACTGGTGGCAGAGCCAGACGTCGGGGTTGCTGATGAGGCGGTCCTTAAGCCCCCACTGCGCATGGATCATCTCTTTTCTGGGAAATGGATTATCTTCCGGAGTAACATTGCATACTACGGAGCAGGTTGCGCACTGGAAGCACTTTTTTACTGACTCACCGCCTGCGGCAATGATATCGTTTATGAAATTGACATCAGGTTTAATGATCTGCTCTGCCATATATTTCTTCCTCCTGTAAATACGTTAGGTTGAGGCTTAGGTCGAGGTCGAGTTTTTCTCAGCCTTAACCTTAACCTGTAGTCTCTGTCTTTTAGAAGCCCTTGAACGGATTAGGGCCTACTTCGTCGATCCTCTTCATAAAATCATCGATCATTGCAGGCAGTTTATCATAGTCGGAAATCGACACCTGCATGAGCTGGCACCGGTCTGCCTCAAGCTGCAGTTTGCTGAGCGTCTCCTGGAGTTTGCTGAAGCGATAATTTGCAAGTTCGCTGCCTTTGACGAAATGGCACTGATAGTTCTCGCCGTATTTACAGCCAAGAAGGATCATGCCGTCAATGCCTTTTGAAAGGGCGTCTGTTACCCAGACAAGGTTTGTGGAACCCAGACACCTGACCGGGACGATCCTCACGGCCGGATGGAGCTTCATCTTCTTTATGGCTGCGCTGTCGAGCGCGGGGTACGCATCGTTCTCACATGCCAGAACAATGACCCGGTACCCTTCATCAGGGACATCGATACCTTTTATCATGGATCCGACAATATCAACGCTAAAGTCCTTGAAGGATACGATCCTTTCAGGGCAGGCTCCCATGCAGGTACCGCAGCGCCTGCAGCGGTTGAGCCTGTAGAACGGAATACCCTTTTCATCCTCGTCAATGGCGCCAAAAGGACACTCTTCAGTGCACCGCTTGCATGCCGTACACTTTATCAGCATGGGATCAGGATACGTAGTATCCCATGCCCTTGGGTGAACAGCCATGCCTTTTGCCACATGCTCAACGCACTGGATTGCCTTAAGCGCAGCGCCTGCAGCATCATCAGCAGCGTCTGACATGGTCATCGGCTGCTTAACACATCCCGCAGTATAGATACCTGTTCTTCTGGTCTCATACTGGAAGCAGATGAAGTTTGAATCTGCAAAACCATAGGCTCCTTCAAGTGTCGGAATTTCCGGGCCCTGGCGATAGTTAAGGTTCAATATCGAATCAGGCTTCGGCGTTTCCTCAAGAAAAGCTTTTTTTGCATCATCACCCTTCTTGCCTGCTTCAGTAAGTCCGTCAAAATATTCCTGGGTGGCCCTGGTTGCAGGCACAATACCGGTTGCCAGCACGACGAGGTCAGCCTCAACCTTTATTTTTTCGCCAAGGAGCGTATTCTCTGCCTCAACATAGAGGTTGCCGTTTCCGGCATCTGTGATTGCCGTGACATCGCCTTTGGTCAGGAGCACACCGGGGTCATTCTGCATATTCTTATAGAAGAGCTCGGTCTGGCCAGGGGTTCTGATATCCTTATAGAAGATCATGGCAACAGCATCGCTGCTCTTTTCCCGTACATATTTTGCCTGCTTGAGAGACGTGCCGCAGCAGAAGGAGGAACAGTAGGGCAGATGGTTTGCATCCCGGGACCCCGCACACTGAATAAAAGCTACGTTCTTGGCCTCTTTGCCGTCAGAAGGCCTGACAATCTTGCCTTTCTTTGCAATCTCTTCCATCTGTACGTTGGTGATAACGTTCGGATGGCCGTATCCCAGATGTCCAAGCTTTGTCGCATCATACGGCTTCCAGCCTGCTGCCATGACAAATGCGCCGACCTTGATCGTCTGGCTGGTACCGTTCGTGTTCAACGTCACATCAAAGAGGCCGGGCTGGCCGTCCGTGTTTTCCACTATTGTTGACTTATATATCGTAACGTCAGGGTGTGCTTCCACTTCCCTGATCTTGTCGAAGATCCTCGGCTCATCAAGTTTTTCATAGGGATAGACTCGCGGCGTTTCCTTGTAAAGCTTTGCTGACCAGCCTCCGAGCTCTGCCTCTTTTTCTACGAGAATGACCTTGTATCCGGCATTGGCAGCCTCAAGTGCCGAGGTGATACCGGTAATGCCGCCACCGACGACCATGATCGTATTGCTCAGGTCCTCAAGAATGTTCGGCGTCGGCATATCGCCCTTCTGCACCTTGATAACGCCCATCTTCATGTAGTCTTCGGCAACCGCCTGCGTGTCTTCGTTCTGCGGTTCCATGGTCCAGGCAATAAACTCTCTGAGATTCACCCGTTCTGTGATCGTGCCGGGGAAGTCGAACTCCTCGAACTTTACGCGGGGGGAGCAGGCACCAACCACAACGCAGTTCGTCCCTTCCTTGATGTCATTCTTTATCATTTCAAGACCGGCCGGGCTGCAGAGTATCTCGTGGTCTTTGATCGCATCAGCAGCAACCTTCGCGCCGCCGGCTGTGGCCTTTTTCAGGTCATCCACATTAATAGCCTCTCCAATGCCGCAGCCTTTACAGATATAAACGCCGAATTTCTTTTCCATTATATAATCCTACCTCCTTGCGCTCTGAATGCTTTTGATAGCAACTCCTGTTGCATCCTGCACTGACCGGGCAACGTCAACAGGACTTTTGAGAGTCCCGACCGCGTATATGCCCCTTTTCAGCGAAGCTGCTGCAACAAAACCATCAGGCGTGTATGAGATGTCACCCGGTATCTTTGCCGTCTTGGTCGAGGGGACCATGCCTGCTGCAAGCACAACCATATCGAACTTTACTTTTATCTTTTTACCCGCCATGATATCCTCAGCCTCGACGATCACATCCTTTGTCTCAGGATCTTCTGTGATTCTCGCAACCTTTCCTTTTGTAAAAGAGACATTCGGATCCTCCTTCACCTTCCAGTAGAACTGCTCGTATCTTCCCGGCGTTCTCAGGTCAATGTAGAAGATGCTGGCCTTGGAATCCTTATATTGCTCCCTGAGGTAGGTTGCCTGTTTCATGGATGCCATGCAACAGATATAGGAACAATACGGCAGATGGTTCTCGTCCCGCGAGCCTGCACACTGCACAAAAGCTATGTTCTTGGCCGGCTTGTTATCTGAAGGCCGGAGGATCTTTCCGCCCGTCGGGCCATTCGGTGATGCAAGCCTCTCCATCTGCATGTTCGATATGACGTTTGCCACCTTGCCTCCGCCGAGGTTGTCGAGCTTGGAGATATCATAGATATCCCAGCCGGTAGCCATTACTATGGAGCCGACATTTACATTGAGGGTCTGGGGCTTCATAGCCAGGTCTATTGCATCATACTTGCAGGCCTCGGCGCATTTGCCGCATGATGACCCTTTGCAATTCTTGCCATCAATGGCATAAAGGAACGGGAATGCCTGATTATGCGTTATGTAAGCTGCCTTTGTCTGATTCAGACCAAAGTTAAAATCATTGGACATTTCTACCGGGCAGGCCTCAGCGCAGGCATTGCATCCGACACATTTGTCGTTAACAAACCGCGGGCTCAGCTTGATCGTAACATCATAGTTGCCTTCCTGGCCTGAGATCTTCTCGACCTCAGCAAGCGTATAAAAGGTAATGTCACCGCTGTTCTTGATCCTCTTATAATTCATTTCAAGGCCGCAGTTCGGAGGGCAGAGCTTTGGAAAGTATTTGTTCAGCTGCGTGACCTTTCCGCCAAAGAACGGGGACTTCTCTACGATAATGACCTCGAAACCGGCCTCAGCAGTCTCAACTGCTGCTGTCAGGCCGCTAAAGCCTCCGCCGATCACCAGGACTTTCTTATGTTCTGCCATATCTATCCTCCTTGAGGCAGTAATTCTCCACTGTTTCTCGAAAACTGCAGATTGCAATGAACAAGATTATAGTTGCGCACTGGAATATGCAGTTTTAATTGATAGAAAAAATTGGGGAGGGCATTGCCCTCCCCAAACAGTCTTTAACTAAGGATACATCTGCACATAGGGAACCTTCTTGAATTCCCATGTGTTGGCCTCGCTGTTGTACTTTGAGTTCGTAAAGCACTTCCAGTTTACGTCGTCGATCTTGTTGAAGTCGCCTCTATAGTAGTAGCCAGGATACCTGGACTCTTCCCTGAAGAGGATATGCCTTGCGTGTGCCTCTACCGACAGGATTCTGTGGTAGTTTTCGAAGCACCTGAGAAGTTCATGGAGGTCTTTTGCCGCCATCTTGGCTGCGTCCTCTTTCAGCATCTCGAGCTTTGCAAGACCTGCTTCAAGCATCGTCCTTGAGGTCATATACCAGGTTGCTACGCCGCCAAAATACTCGTCAGCAATCTTCTGAAGTCTCAGCTGCAGTGATTTTGGTCCGATGTAGTTCGGATTGATCGTAGGATCTGTGGTGTATGTCTTGTACTTCTCATACATCTCAAACGGCAGATACAGTTCAGCAGCAATCTCGTCGAGGCTCAGCTTCGGAGAAGGCTTGTAGTCAGCATGGTCCATTATATACTGAAGTGCTGACTTGGCTGCTATCCTGCCCTCTGCATGAGAACCGGAGGAGAACTTGTGGCCTGATGCGCCGACAACGTCGCCAGCCATGAAGAGGCCGGGAACGGTGGACATCCTGTTGTAACCCCAGCTGTAGTGCTCAGGGGTGCCCGGCAGATCGCCAGGGCCGCTTACCCAGAAGCCTGCGCAGCCTGCATGCGAACCAAGGAGATAAGGCTCGGTAGGCATGATCTCTGAAGGGGTCTTGTCAGGCTCGGTGTTGGTAGCTGCCCAGATGGACGCCTGACCGATAGCCATATCAAGGAAGTCTTCCCAAGCTTCTGCCTCGAGGTGCTTCATCTTCTTGGCGCCTTCTTTTTCACCAAGCTTCTCTTTAAATGCCGCACCCAGCTCAGCCATGGCCGTATGGGTGTTCATCAGGATGGGGCCCTTGCCGTCCTTCATGGCTCTCATCATCAGATGATTTCTGATCGCGGTGCCCATACCCTTTGCGTAGTCTCCGTATCTTGCTACTGCATCATCAAAATATTCCTTGTTTGTGCAATAGTCTTCACCAAAGCTGTCTGTAGCCTTTGCCTTGAAGAAGAGGAACCATGCGCCTACAGGACCATAACCGTCCTTGAATCTTGCAGGCACGAACCTGTTTTCCATGAGTGAGAGCTCAGCACCTGCCTGCATACCGAATGCATAGCCTGAGCCTGCGCTGAATACGGGGTACCATGTTCTTCCCATACCCTCGCCGACAGACCTCGGCCTGAAGCAGTTAACAGCTCCAGCGGTCGCACAGATCATTGCCTTCGCCTTGAAGGAGTAGATCTTGTTCTCTCTGGTGCTGAAGCCGATGGCAGCAGCAACGTTCTTGCCGTTGGTATCCATAACAGCCTTAACGATGAATACTCTTTCAAAATGGTTCTGGTCCATGCCGGTCTTTTCGCGGTTGGTCGCAAGGGCCTTCTTGGCAGCCTCTGCCACGATTACCTTGTAAGACTCACCGTTGATCATGATCTGCCACTTGCCGGACCTGACCGGTGTTCCGCCATCCTTAAGGCTGGCCTTGCCGGCATCCCTTGCCTGGAAGCCGTCGAGCGAGAAACCGTCATCGCCTTTCTTCCAGATAGGGAGTCCCCACTCTTCAAAGAGCTGAACAGAATTGTCGACGTGTCTGCCAAGATCGAATACAAGATCTTCCCTGATGATGCCCATGAGGTCGTTTCTGACGTATTTGACATAGTCAGCGACCTGGTTTTCGCCCACGTATGTGTTGATAGCCGACAGACCCATAGCGACTGCGCCGCTTCTGTCTGTTGCTGCCTTATCGACCATGACCACCTTCAAGCCTTTTTCATTTGCCCAGCGGGCGCCTTCAAAAGCTGCACCGCATCCTGCCATACCGCCGCCCATGATCAGGAGATCGCACTCGACCTCGGTGACTGCAGGCTTCTGACAGTATGAAAATGTACACGTTTCTTTTTCCATTTATATAGTCCTCCTATTCTGTTCTTGCAGGCCCATTGAAGAACCCGGGCTTGTTGAGATTCGCAAAATCCGGTGCCGGCTTGCCTGCATACGGATCGACTGAACCTTCTGCGGTTGTTCTGATCGGGAATTTAAACCTCTTGAGTATTCCGTTTCTGAACTTGATCGTCCACATGATGGAGTCTGTGCCTCTCATCGGGACATTGCTGGAACCGAGGGGAACAAAATCTGAATAACCCCTGGTCTCGATCGCCTGCTGCGGGCAGATCTTTACACAGTTAAAACACTCCCAGCACTGCTCCGGCTCCTGGTTGTACGCCTTCATCAGTGTCCTGTCAAGGGCCATCAGGTCATGAGGGCAGATATACTGGCAGGCGGTCCTGTCCTGCGCCTTGCAACCGTCACACTTCTCAGTAATAACAAAACTTGGCATTGCTTGATCCTCCTGTAAAATTTTTGAGACTTATATTGAGCCTGAAAAACAGGCTTTGCAAACCGAACCGGGTTCCACCCCCTCTCACCATAATTGGGGCTTTGAATTCTGAATGGGGCTTGACTGATTTGTCAACCCCCATTCCATAACCCCTTACAATTTATGCGCCTTCTGACTGAGCATGAACTTATTTTTCAAGGCTCTGATAATACTTGATCAGAATTTCAGCCACTTCAGGACGTGAGAATTCTTTAGGTGGTGCAATACCATTACCTAACATTTCACGAACCTTTGTTCCTGACAGCAGGACAAAGTCCTCTTTTTTATGATCAGGCGCTTCACACATCATGACAACCTTGTTAAGTTTCTTTGAGTAAGCAGTGTGGTCTGCCTTGAATATCTCAATTTTAAGTGCACCAGCAGGCACCTCATTATCAAAGATAGTCTGGGCATCGAATGCTCCGTAGTGATCTCCTACACCGGCATGGTCACGGCCCACGATGAAGTGAGTTGCACCCATATTCTGGCGGAAAATTGCATGCAGAACGCCCTCTTTCGGTCCTGCATACAGCATATCAAAGCCATAGCCGGTCACCATTGCGCTGTTTTTCGGGAAGTACAGCTCGACCATCTTGCGGATAGCGGCATCGCGCACAGGAGCCGGGATATCGCCCTTCTTCAGCCTGCCCAGCAGCATATGGATCACGAGACCGTCGCAGCCGAGGCGGTCCATCGCCATGTGGCAGAGCTCTTCATGGGCCAGATGCATCGGATTTCTGGTCTGGAATGCAACAACCTTCTTCCATCCGCGCTCCTTGATCTCGTCGCGTATCTCGACTGCGGTGCGGAAGGTGTCCGGGAACTCGGCCTGGAAGTACGAAAAGTTCAGCACCTGGATCGGACCGGAAAGCAGGACCTTGCCCTGGGCCTTGAATGCGTCAACCCCCGGGTGCGCCTCTTTGTCGCTGGGGCGGTACACACTCTTACAGATCATCTCGACGTCCGCATCGCTGAACTCTTCCACTGCCTTGACATCCATGACCGCTAGCACAGGATTGCCTTCGACATTGGGGTCTTTCAGAGCAATGCGGTCGCCTGCCTTGATAGAACCTGCATTCTGCACCAGGTTCAGGACAGGCACGGGCCAGAAGAGGCCGGACGCAGTCTTCATGTTGTTTGCAACAGACAGGGCATCAGCCTTGTTCATGTATCCGGTGAGCGGGTTAAAATACCCGGAACCCATCATAACGGCATTAGCTGCCGTTGCGGAACTTACAACAATTGAAGCAAGGCCTTTTGCTTCCTTCTGCAGGGCCTCGTTCTTCTCTGAGTCATAGACAAACAGCGGATTCAGTTCGTCAGAACCATGGGGCTTGATCAAAGACATTTGCACTTCCTCCTGTTCAGGTTATAGATATTGATACGGTAAATACGCTATTTCAGGTTCAGGGCATTACAGACCTTGACGAAGATCTCGTCAATCGTGCCTGTGCCGCCATCAACTGATTTAAGGATGCCCTTTTTGCCGTAGTAGTCTATCAGCGGAGCTGTCTGGGCAGTGTACACATCAAGTCTCTTCTTGATCGTCTCTTCCTTGTCATCATCCCTCTGGAAGAGCTCGCCGCCGCACTTGTCGCAGGTACCCTCTTTTTTCGGCGCGCCAAAATATACATTGTACATCTGGCCGCAGGCCTTGCAGGTCCTCCTGCCGGTGAGCCTCTTCATCAGATTCTCAAGGGGAACATCAACACTGAGCGCTGCCGTAAGCGACATGTTCAGTTTTCCCAACATTGCATCAAGGGCCTCTGCCTGCTTCGTATTCCTCGGGAAACCGTCCAGGATATACCCGTTCTTGCAGTCATCCTGCTTGATCCTCTCCTCCACCATGCCCAGAACAACACTGTCAGGCACGAGTTCTCCCCTGTCCATTACAGCCTTTGCTTCCTTGCCAAGCGCTGTTCCTGCAGCAACAGCTGCGCGTAACAGGTCGCCTGTAGATATTTGCGGCACAGCGTGCTTCTCTATGATCTTCTTTGCCTGCGTTCCTTTACCGGCTCCAGGCGCTCCAAGCAGTACTAACCTCATGCAGCCTCCTCATGAATTAACTGTATTTGCATCCAGAAAAACCACAACCGCGTGTAGACCTACTACAGACAGCAGTTTAAACCTTTTGAAACCCTATAACTATATAGGCCGGCATTTTTGTTAGTCAAATTCATATTTTTGATACGCAGATAAGAATTATTTATTTTCAGCTCTCAATAAGAAAGGGGCTACTGTATAAAGGTCTCTGGTGGCTGTTATAGGATTGATTTTAGATATGCATGAAGCTTCTTCATTGCCCTTCCTCTGTGGCTCAGCGCATCCTTCTCAAGGTCGGTCATCTCGGCAAAAGTCCTGTCATGCCCTGCAGGGTAAAACAGAGGGTCGTATCCGAACCCATTATAACCTTTCGGCTTCTCAGCGATCCTGCCGCTGACATATCCGGTAAACGTCCTGCATTTCCCATCAGGGAGGGCAAATACCATACAGCAGACAAATCTGGCCTTTCGGTCCTTCTGGTCTGTTACAGTTCTCATTTCCCTGAGTATTTTCCTGACATTTTTCCTGTCATCCGCATTTTCTCCGGCATACCGGGCAGAAAAAACCCCGGGGGCATTGTCCAGGGCTCTCACCTCAAGGCCTGAATCATCAGCAAGGGCCGGACAGCCGGTATAGCGTGCTACGGCAAGGGCCTTCTTCCTGGCATTTGCCCGGAATGTCTGCCCGTCCTCATCGACCTCGGGACATCCGGGAAAGGCATCGAGGGTCTTAAACGTGATCTTATGGCCGGGAAACATCCTTTTCATCTCCTCGACCTTTTTTCTGTTCCTGGTTGCAAGCACGATATTCATACGAAGTTATCTCCTTCCTGGATTGAGAGAGCATGCTATTCTATGTTAATTATTGAAAAATATTAAAGGGTTTTGTTAGTATTCCCAATGTCCGAGGAACCGAGAAGGGCTGGGCTCCTTCTGAGAGCAGCCGCAAAAATCCTTGATTTTATTCTCATTGCAGCAGTAATCGAAATTATACCAAGGGCCGGTTTTCTTGCCGGTTTGGCCTATCTTCTTTTAGGAGATGGTCTGTTCGACGGCAGAAGCCTTGGGAAAAAACTGATCCGGCTGAAGGTGGTTTCCCCAGACACCCTGCAGCCCTGCACCTTCAGGGAGTCTCTGCTCAGAAACAGCACACTTGGTCTGGGATATGTCTTATGGCTTGTGCCATGGATCGGATGGATCGTTCTTCCTGTGATAGCTGCAGTGGAGTTTATTCTGATCCTCGGCAATAAAGAGAGCAGGCGCCTGGGCGATGAGATCGCCGGGACAACCGTAATCGAACGTTAATTCTACTTTGAGGAGCTGACATGTTTTTTCATAATATACTTGGAATGTTTTCAAACGACCTTGCCATTGATCTGGGTACCGCAAACACCCTGGTGTACGTAAAAGGACGGGGTATCGTCTGCGACGAACCTTCTGTTGTCGTTATCAGAAAAGACAACCGGAAGACCATCGCAGTAGGGGCAGAGGCAAAGAAGATGCTGGGCAAGACCCCTGCGAATATTATGGCGATCAGACCCATGAAAGACGGTGTTATTGCCGACTTTGACGCCACCGGCGAAATGCTGAAATACTTCATCAAGAAGGTTCACAACAGACGGAGTTTTGTCTCGCCGAGAGTTATCATCGGCGTTCCATCAGGCATTACACAGGTCGAACAGCGGGCTGTCAAGGATGCGGCAGAGGCATCAGGAGCCCGTGAGGTTTACCTGATCGAAGAACCGATGGCCGCAGCTATCGGCGTCGGCCTTCCCGTGGGAGAGCCATCCGGGAACATGATCGTTGATATCGGCGGAGGCACGACTGACGTAGCGGTCATCTCTTTGGACGGCGTCGTGTACAGCAAGGCTGTCCGCGTGGGCGGCGACAAGATGGACGAAGCGATCATGGCTTACATAAAACGTAGATACAACCTCATGATAGGCGAAACAACGACCGAGCAGATCAAGATCAATATCGGTTCTGCATTCGGTTCCGGTGGTCCTGATAAACGGGTCATGGATATCAAGGGCAGAGACCTGATCTCGGGCATTCCAAAGACGATCACCATAAATGAAGATGAGATCCGTGAAGCACTATCTGAGCCGACGAACATTATCCTCGATACCATCAAGGCAGCGCTTGAGAATACGCCGCCTGAACTTGCGGCCGACATCGTGGACAGAGGCATTGTTCTTGCCGGCGGCGGAGCGCTTTTGAGAGGGCTTGATATGCTGATCAAACAGGAGACGAACCTTCCGGTCATTGTGGCCGAGAATGCGCTCACCGCAGTTGTGCAGGGGGTCGGCAAGATGCTCGACGAGCTGGAACTGCTCAGAAGAATTGCAATAAACTGATCTCGACAATGTAATGTTCAGAAAAAAGGCAGTTCTTTTCTTTATCATTGTCATTATCCTTTTTTCTTTCATGACCTACCAGAGCAGAAAAGGATATTCCCTTATGGACAATCCTGCGTCCTTTCTCCTCAATGGAGCCTCTTCTGCCATATCCGCTGTTCTTGAGACACTGAAGCGCCCTTTCCAGATGATCGCGGTCAGGGACGAGGACAACAGAGCGCTGCAGAAAAAAGTGGACGAGCTCATGCTCGAACGTATGAGATACCAGGAAGCCCTCCTGGAGAATAAGCGTCTGAAGGACCTGCTCAAGCTTAAAGAAGACCATAAGGATACCATCGCTTCAGCCAGGATCATCGGCAGAGGCACGAGCCACTGGACGCATACCTTTATTCTTGACAAGGGTATGCAGGACGGCATAACAAAAGACTCGACCGCCATCACGCCAAAAGGCCTTGCCGGCAAGATATTCAATGTCTCTGATTCGTTCTCGAGTGTCCTGCTCCTTACGGACATCAACTTTGCAGCAGCGGTCAGGCTGCAGGAAAGCAGAAAAGAGGCGATTCTGTCCGGAACCGGAACCGGCAAGACCATCCTGAAATATCTGCCGCCGGAACATGAAGTAAAAGAGGGAGAGATCGTGGTCACCTCAGGGCTGGATCTGCTCTTTCCTCCGGGCATCCCGGCAGGATATGTATCAAAGGTCAACAGGCAGGGTGCCGGCCAGTTTCAATATATCGAGGTTATTCCCTTTGTCGACAACGCAAGCATAGAAGAAGTGCTTATCATAAAATGAACTACCTGCTCTGGGCATTGATCTTTTTCATCGCATTTCTGCTTCAGGCAAAGATCTCTCTGCTCTCTGTGGCGCCGAATATCACAGCCCTTCTCGCGTACTACGCCGGCATAAAATACGGCCAGAACAGAGGGGTGATCTTCGGGCTGCTGATCGGCGCGATCGAAGACAGCCTCTCATCGCCTATTCTCGGCCCGAACATGCTGGGCAAGAGCCTGGTGGGTTTTCTCTCCTCTTTTTTCATTTCCGGCGGGATCTTTGTATGGACGCCTCTGTTGGGCATGCTCGGCATTGCCCTTTTCACCGTTATCGACAACTCGGTCGTCTTCCTTTCGCTCAGCATTTTTGACAAACCTCCGACAGACCCGGGATCTGCCCTGTTCATAACCATCATGCAGGCTCTCCTGAACTCGGCAGCAGGCATGTTCATAAAACCGGCCCATGCAGACTGAAAAGTCAGGCACAGAAAAGATCATACTCATCAGCTACCTGCTCATTGCAGGGTTCGTGGTCGTTCTCCTCAGGCTTTGGCAGCTCCAGGTCCTGCAGGGAAATGAATTGCGAAAGATATCAGAATCGAACAGGCTGCGGGTCATCGGTGTGCCTGCGCCGCGTGGCATTATCTTTGACAGGAACAGGGTCCCCCTTGTAAAAAATACCCCCTATTTCTGCGCCTCCGTGATACCGCAGGAATTCAACAAAGGCAATATCACTGCCCTGTCAGGGCTGCTGAACGTCCCGGAACCTGAGCTGTATGACAGGATCATGCGTAAAGCTGCAAGCCCTTTTACGCCTGTCAGGGTAAAAGAAGGCCTCAGCTTCAGCGAGATCAGTGTTATCGAAGCCCGGCGATCTGATTTTCCGGGCCTTCTTGTCGAGGTCGAAACGAGCAGGGAGTATATGTATGGCAGCGTAGGTTCTCACCTGATCGGGTACCTCGGAAAACTGAATCCGGCCCAGGCAAACGATCCGAATTTCAAGGATGTCCCCCCTGAGGCCTTCATCGGGCAATGGGGAGTTGAGAAACTGTATGACAAAACCCTGCGTGGAACGGCAGGCCAGCGGATCATCGAGGTTGATGCTGTGGGCAGGGAGATACGGCTTCTTTATGAGACAGCGCCCATCAAGGGCTCTGACCTTGACCTGAGCATCGATATTGCCCTGCAGAGAGAGGCTGAGAAGGCTTTTGAAGGCAGGGCCGGCGCGCTCGTTGCCCTCAAGACCGATACGGGCGAGGTCCTGGGCCTCGTCAGTTCCCCCTCGTTCGATCCGAACCGGTTTGCAAAAGGCGTGAGCTACAACGACTGGAAAGACCTCATGGAGGATAAAAAGAAGCCCATGCTGAACAGGGCGATCCAGAGCCAGTATCCGCCGGGCTCCACATTCAAGATCCTGACCGCTATCGCTGCACTTGAAGAGGGCGCCATTGATACCGGCACAAAGGCCGACTGCAGGGGCGGGCTGAATTACGGGAAATGGCGGTTCGGCTGCTGGAAAAAAACAGGACACGGCGTTGTCTCCATTCATCGCGCCCTTGTTGAGTCCTGCGATGTCTTCTTCTATGAGACCGGAAAGCGTGTGGGTTTTGACAAGGTCCACGACTATGCACTGAAACTCGGCCTCGGCGCTGAGACCGGCATTGCTCTCGGCAGAGAGAGGAAGGGCCTGATTCCGAATTCCGACTGGAAGCTCGAAACGAAAAAGACAGCCTGGTTCCTTGGCGAGACCTTTATCAATTCAATTGGACAGGGCTATGTTTCAACGACCCCCTTACAGCTTGCGGTCATGATGAGCGCAGTTGCAAATGGAGGCTCTGTATACAAGCCGCTTATACTCAAGGACACGGTTCCGGAGCTTGTTCGAAACGCGGGGCTCAGGCAGGAAACCCTTGAGATTGTGCGGGATGCACTCAAAGGTGTTGTCAATGAGCCGGGAGGCACAGGGGCAGCTGCACGATCATCCATGGCAACCGTGGGCGGCAAGACAGGGACTGCCCAGGTCGTAGGCATCAGGAAGGACTCGAAATATCTCTCCGAAAAATTCCGGGACCACGCCTGGTTCGTCTCCTTTGCCCCTGTGGAAAAACCGGAGATCGCCATGTCGGTCTTTGTGGAGCATGGCGGCCACGGCGGCAGTGCAGCCGCACCTATTGCAAAAAAAGCTCTTGAGGCCTATCTCCTGCCTGAGGAAAAGAAGAAGGAACTGCTCAATGTTCAGAATTGACCGGCGTTTTATCCAGAACTTCGACTGGGTCACCTTCATTACCATCATCGCGATCTCATGTATCGGCATAATGACGATATTCAGCGCAACGCGGCAGCCGGGAGATGCGCCGCAGGCCTCATTTTATATAAAACAGATCGTATGGCTTATGATCAGTATCTGCGCGCTCATCGCAGTTGTCAGCTTTGACTATATCTGGCTGGGAAGGATCGCCCTGCCCCTGTACGTGATCGGTGTTCTGCTTCTGGTCCTGGTGCTTGTTTCCGGGAGAACCGGCATGGGTGCGCAGCGATGGCTCAGCTTCGGCTTCTTCTCATTTCAGCCCTCTGAATTCTTCAAGCTCATATTCATCATCATGCTGGCGAGCTATTACAGTCTGTCACGGGAAGCTCTGCAGGCCATCTCCCTCATGCGCGTCTTCTTTACGGTCGTGTTCCTGCCGTTCCTGCTCCTCTTCAAACAGCCTGACCTCGGCACTGCCATTGTCGTTTTTCTGATCTTTGCATCCGTTTCCCTTGCAAAAGGTTTCCAGAGAAAACTTCTGGTAACACTCGTGGTCATTGGGCTTGTGTCGCTTCCTTTTGTCGGCAATATCGCCTGGACAGGGTTGAAGGACTACCAGAAGAACCGCCTTATCGCGTTCATCGATCCCCAGGCTGACCCCACAGGCATCGGCTATCATATAAACCAGTCAAAGATCGCAATAGGATCAGGAGAGTTCTCGGGAAAAGGATATCTTAAAGGAACGCAGGGTCCGTTTCGGTTCCTGCCGGAAAAACATACTGACTTCATCTTTGCCGTGTTTGCAGAAGAATGGGGTTTTATGGGCTCGTTCTTTCTCCTGTTCCTCTACTTTATCCTGCTCGTGCGCGGCCTTGATACAGCAAGAAAGGCAAAAGACGATTTTGGAAGGCTGCTTGCGCTCGGCATCACCTTCATGTTCACGATCTATTTTTTCGTCAACATCGGTATGACCCTGGGTATCATGCCTGTTGTCGGTATCCCTCTGCCGTTCATGAGCTACGGAGGCACAGCCCTGCTTTCCAACTTCATCTCGGCAGGCGTTCTGATCAATATCAGGACGCGGCGCTTCAGCCTCTTTTATTAGACCGGTTGAATCTGGTATAATTTCAATCTTGCTGAAAGCCAACAGCTGTCAGCTATCAGCTTTCGCGGCGGTGTAGCTCAGGTGGTAGAGCATGCGACTCATATTCGCAGTGTCCGGGGTTCGAATCCCTGCACCGCCACCAACTTTCCCCATGACCAGCCCCATTGCATGGCCAAGATCCCTTTCACAAACATCGTTGCCCTTTGATCTCTTTTCCTTTTTTGCCCTGCTGCTTATAGTGGGGCTATATTGAAACTCATGGATCCCTCAAGCACGGTAAATTCTATCTGCACCCTGGTATAGCCGAGCGAAAAGGCAGCCGGAGCAGGTACAAAACCCCAGTTGATCTCATCGAGAAAGGCCTTCAATACTGGTGACGCAGAATCGACAACAATCTCATGCAATGTACGATCAGGCCCAAACGTTAAACTGACGACAGCAGTGCCGCCGAAGAATTCTCGTCTGTTCACCTTAAGCGCCTCGCCCAAGAGCTCATGTATTCTGGCCCCGGCCTTTTGCGCGAAGATTTTTTTATGGAGAATGATGAATTGATAATAGGCTTCCCGGCTGGTGAATCCCTCTCTCTGGATAGAAGGCTTTTCGGCATCTTCAGTCTTCGGACTGGCTGAGGGTTCGACTTTCTTTTCAGGCTCAGGGATATTTGTTGACTCTGTTATGAGATTGTTGACAGCCTGATCCAACAGGCTTATCCCTTCATCAGAGGGCGGGCTGGACTCCAGGGGCTGAACATATTCAGAATCGCTCAGCGTTGCGGACTGGTCTTTACTTTCTTTCATCGCGAGATCAACCGAGAGGATCTTCTGGACGTCCCCCAGGCGGCCCGTCGTATAATTCGACACTGCTATCATGAGCAGGAATAGAATTAGGTGAAAGAATAAAGAAGATATTATCGTTTCTTTTAGATTCATGACCATGCTGTTCTTCCGGATTTATTATAACCGATGATTGGCCGGTATCATGAACGTCCTGCGGGCAGTTTGATTTTCGACTCGTGGCTCATACATCGCCTGATACACTGAAGACTTGCTGCCGGGTCCTATTTATGAAGAGTGCAGACCTGCCCCGTTCCGGCGCCCCTTTCTCAGTCCTCTTCCCCAACAATGATCAGGGGCAGTCCGCAATCCTGGCATTCGCGGCTATCATGACCGATAGGGGACCCGCAGGCCGGGCATTTCCCTTTCCCGAACATCTCTTTTGCGATCCTCAGGTCTGGGTCCAGTTCCATAAGGTATTCTTCGATCGTCTGCTGAGACCTTTCGAGATCCTCCAGCGAGACCTTCAGCTGCACCGTATTACCGCAGCAGCCCTTCCTGCAGCCGGCATCGGAATGGAGCATGCACGGGATGCCGGCATCCAGGAGTACCGTCCTGAGTTCGCTCATCCAGCTCAAGTCACCTTCCATGACCTTCATCGAGTTATCAACAGCCGTCTCCTCTGTCCGCTCCCGTTCCTCCTGCGCCTTTGCTAATTCTTCAGGCAAAAGCAGGACCACACCGCAGTCCGCGCATTTCTCGATATGCGGCTGATACTCAGCCCCGCAGTCAGGGCACATTTTATTCAGGTTCATGGTTCACGACCGTCCTCATTATTTTCTCAAAAAATTAATTGCAGCTATTATATTTCATTGCACCGGTATCCGCCAATTACCGTCTGCAGATTCGGAGGCTGGAAGAACAGTTATCCCCTTCAGCGTTTCACCGATATATCACGATCTCTCCGGTTTCAGCATCCTGCGCAACTCTATCGCTTCTTCTTTTTTCGCCGGAGTATTGAAAATCATCCAGAGAATAGGCGACGATAGGTCTAAGACCTCTACCTGCATATTCCAGTGTCTTGAACAGATACCGGATAAATGAGCCTGAATAACGATATCGGCGGATACAGCCTTCAATATGTTTCTGAATCAGATCGTCAAGTCCTTGCCAGCATGATATCCTTGGGTGCTGTTCGATCCACTGATCGATAGTGAACCTGAGCAGCCTGACAAGATCCTCTTTGGCATCTGGATTTCCTGCCTGGGCAATTCGTACCAGGGCAATGCTGATGATGTCCCGAACTTCTCTATCCTGTTTATCCACCGGAGAGAGAAATGTATAAAGTTTGTCCTGATATTTTTTCAGGATAATTTCAACCGCTCTCTTATCCCGACAGGATCTTGATCGTCTGCCACGAGGCGAAGCAGTCCATTTTCGTTGAACTTTGCGGTCCAGGGCTCTGGTGATCCTGTCCCAATCTATGCCGCCTATTTCTGTTCTGATATTTTTCTGAATAAAACGGTAAACCTGCGGAGCATTGTGCAGTATCCAGGAACCATTAAACGTATGAGGCTGAATCGTTTTTAGAAGACTATTTATGACCTTTACTGCAGAGGCGAAATTCATGGTCTTAGAAAAAAACCTTTATCTCTGGGCTGCTCCGATATATACGCTTTTGCCTTCGCCGTAGTAGCTCTCGTACACATGTTCAAAGAGCGTCGCGCATTTCGCCTGATATAAATCTTTCGAATAGGCCCGAGGCAGACCATCATCAAGCACATCCTCGATCTGTATGCGCACCTGTGCGCGGGTGGCTGAGCGGGTTCTCCAGTCCAGCACAAGTAAGGCCTTCAGTCTCTCCAGCAACATCCTCGCGACTTTCTTGACCTCCTCGCGCTCTTCAGTTGCCAGCTCCGGCCCCGGCCTTGTAAGTATGTCGAAGATGGTCAGCTCTTCATCAGTCAGGTGCTCGCGTACATGGCGCGTCTGTTCTTCGCTGAGAATCTGTGACATTGCGAGCAGTTCACGGAAGATCTCCTCGATGTTTCGACTGCCATTGTTGTAACTCTCAATGAGTTCCTGAAACTTCGTCAGATAGTCTGTTCTGGTGCGGTTCAGTCTTACCATCCGTTCAAGCTGGGCCCGAACTGCAGACTTCAGTCTTTCCACATCAGTATTAGTCGGGGCTGTCCGTTCAAAACGTTTCCGGAGGGCCTCAAAGTCGATAAGGGAAAGATTAACCGCACCAATATAGGGCGCTGATTGTTCGCTAATGCGGAATGGATCAGATGCTATCGATTCATCAAGAAGCACCTTAATACCCTGCATAACCGCTGAAATGTCCGGCGGCTCAGTAGTACCGCGGACAACCTCGGCAATTGCACGCAAGCATGCGCATCGTGATGAAAATTCAAAAGCAACAGGATCGGGCTTTACTGCACGATACAATCCATTCACCAGCCCTTCCTTTGCAAGAAACTCCCTGCGAAGATACTCCGGAGCCATGAAACGGTCTGCTGCTTGAGCAATGGCTCCTGCCTGCTCGAAATTGACAGCAGGTATTGTTTCGATGTTTGTAAGATTTACACCATGATCTGCGCAGAAGTCTGTTGCCTCAGCCAGTGCAGTGCGGAGCTCTGCAACCAACTCTTTCTTGTCCCGCACCGGCATTGCGCCGCCCTGACCTTTTCCATAGATCGCCAGCGCCCTTTCGAGGGAAGCAAACACATTGGCATAGTCAACGATCATACCGCTCTTCTTTTCAGGAAAGACCCTGTTTGCGCGCGCAATCGCCTGCATCAGGGAATGGTTGCGCATGGGCTTGTCGAGGTAGATGGTAGAACAGCTCGGCGCATCAAAGCCGGTCAGCCACATGGCGCAGACAAATACCAGACTCAAGGGGTCAGCCGGGTCTTTAAACTTTTCGTCAAGCGGCTCGTCATTCATGCGCTTCCGGTGCGACACGATATCAAGGCCGAGATTTTTCATCTGCTCGATCTCATTCTGTCCCGGAGAGACGACTACCGCCATATCTGCAGTTGTCAGCACCTTCAGCCGGTCCTCCAACTCCCGGCGTCGCTCATCCGGCAGGCCTGCAGCAGCAAGCTCCTTCTCGATCCGCGCTCGATCTTCCTGCCAATATTTTCTGACCTTGTCATACATGCGCAATGCCGTGGCTTTATCAATAGAAACGACCATGGCCTTGCCCTGAAAACCCCTGCCTAAAAAATGCTGCACTATGTCCTTTGCAATCACCTCAAGACGCTCGTCGCGGGTAATAAGGTGATACTGCCTGCCGAGTTCCCGCTCCAGCCTCTTTTCAGCATCTTCGCTCAGTTCCGCAGCTTCGACCAGTTCGTAGATATCATCGTTAAGGTTCGGGTTATCCAGATGCAGTTCCGGTGTCCGGTTCTCATAGAAGAGCGGAACCGTGGCACCGTCATCAACAGACTGCTGAAAGTCATAGATAGAGACATAATCGCCGAATACCTCGCGCGTCCGCTCTTCCCCTGCGATAAGCGGCGTGCCGGTAAAGGCAAGGAAAAGCGCATTCGGCAGGGCGGTCCGCATATTGAGCGCCAGAGTGTCGTACTGGCTCCGGTGCGCCTCGTCAGTCAGCACGATCACATCGCGCCTGTCGCAGAGGACTTCAGCTGTCTGGAACTTATGGATAAGCGTGAAGACGTACCGGTGGTTTTCGGCCAATAACTGCCTGAGATGCGCGCCGCTTTCTGCATGGCAGACCTTGCTTTCTGTCTCGCTCACAGCTCCGCAGGCCTTGAAGGTCCTTGCGATCTGATCATCAAGCTCTGTGCGGTCGGTGATAACAACAAAGGTCCAGTTCCCCGGCACCTTGCGCATGATCTTCTGCGCGAAAAAGACCATCGAAAAACTCTTGCCAGCACCCTGCGTCTGCCAGAACACACCGCCCCGGCCATGACCCTCCTGCCTTGCATTGAGCGCTGCGGTTATGGCGTTGTTCACGCCAAGCACCTGATGGTTCTGTGCCAGCACCTTTACCAGCCCTGCCTTATGTTCGGAAAAGAGTGTGAAGTTCTCAACAATATCTATCAGGCGTGCAGGTTCACAGGTGCCGCGAATCATAACGTCAAGCGATATCCGGCGCGGCTCGTCTTCCCGTTCGATCCGTTTCCACTCGAAGAACCGGTTCCAGTCAGCGGTGAGCGATCCGACGCGGCTGTCAGTTCCGTTCGAGGCGATCATAAAGGCGTTATACCAGAAGAGCGCGGGGATACCATTCTGCAGGTGCTTATAACTGGTTAGGTTTTCGTCAAAGGCCTGTTTGGCCGGAACGCTCGGCTTCTTCAGCTCGATAACAACAATAGGCAGACCGTTCAAATACCCGATCAGATCAGGCCTACAGGTATAGAGCGGGCCGGTAATGGTCATCTGACTCACAAGCAGAAAGTCGTTCTCTTTCGGGTTGTCCCAGTTCACGACCTGCACGCGCTCGATCTTCTGTCCTCCGCTTTGATTCCCTCGCCCGCTGGGAGAGGGTTGGGGTGAGGGTCCGTGATCAGGAACCGAAACCTTGATCCCGTCCTTGAGCAGCTCCCATACTTCACGGCTCGCTGCAGCAGGACTCATGGCTGAGCGGTCACGGGATATCTCGTCAATTGCCGCTAAAATCGCCTCAGGCTGGAGTGTTGGGTTCAGCTTTTCGAGTGTCGACCGCAGGCGGGGAAGAAGGATTACTTCGCTTTTTGTTTCACGTCCCAACGCTACGCGTCCCTCACCCGCTCCCTCTCCCAGAGGTAGAGGGCCATCACTTTTCACTCCCTCGCCCTTGAGGGGAGAGGGCTGGGGTGAGGGTGTAATGAAAACCTCTTCCATCGCCGACACTGTCTGCCAGCCAAGCTCAGCAAAGAGCTGGATCGCAGGCTGCTCGACAAGGTGGTTTTCAGTGTAGGAATGCGGCATTAAAAGTAGTCCTTATGTCCGCTAAAATGTCCACTTTTTATTTTCGTATTTTTTATTAATATCAAGATATTAGCGTTAATAAGCTGAATATTTGTCATGAAAAATGTCCACTAATTTGTCCAGTTGTATTGCCTATACAATATTGTGAAAGTGTTGGGTAGGTTTTGACGGTTATTAGGATGCGTTCTTTTGGCATGTCACCGTCATAGGTGCTGCGCAAGACTGGAACTGTCCAGCCGCTCTATGGCATTAGAAACCCGCTGCCGGTGGCACATTGAGGGTTTCTCTTCATAGCAGGTGAGCGCCACGCGGTGCCCCTCATGCTCGATCCAGTTCCTGATCTTTTGAAGCGCTGCAGCCTGTTGCGGCAGGCAGGCCTGTTCATATCGTTCAAACAGTGCCTCGTAGTCAGCCTGAGTTTCGAGCTTGCCCCGTTCGGAAGATGCTATGCCAAGCTCCGGCAGATGCTCATAACGTATACCCACGCCCTCGCATGCCTTGCTCAGCGAACCCTTTGAGAAGCCATATTTCCGACTAAGCGGATTTCTGCGTACGTCACACAGCAAAGTAACGGATGCCTTGAGCAACTGATTTAAATATCTTTCCAGTGTCTTACCCTCATATCCTATTGTCAGGAGGCTGGGGTCAAGGTGCGCTGGGCGTGCAGCATCAACCTGCTCACGCACAGCAGGATCGGTCAAGACTCTATCAACAATTTCGCTGCGTGTTGCATAGTAGGGATAGCGGCGATAGACCTCTGCGATAAGTTCATCGCCGTGCAGTGCAGAGTGCTGAGTGCAGAACTCTGTTACTGCTTTCTGATCAACAGGTTTATGTCGAGCTTCTGCCTGACCTGCCTCTGTAAGTTTCCAGTTTTTGTCGTCGTTCACAAGCAGACCAGCTTCGATCATCTTGCGCTTGTCTGCATAGGAAGTGAACGAAAAAGCGCCGAAGTGGTATGGCACAAACTCATAGCTGGGTGTTTCTTCATGCTCCATGGTGTAAAGAAAAAGCAGTTTCTGGAAGTCTGTACCGCTCACCTTCTGCCCAAGGGTATCAAGCAGCGTTAATAATAGTCTCCGACGGTTAAATAGCATAATTAATGATACCTTACGCTTGACGTCATAACAAATAAATTCAGCCCAGAGGCAGTAATCTGATCGGGCTGCCAGCCAAGGTTGGCGAAAAGGCCTATGGTGGGCTGCTCGACAAGCTGGTCTTCAGTGTAGGCGTGTGTCATGGGTCAGCTCGTCGTACCGAGCGAAAGATGAGGGATTTTTCTTTCATTCGCAGTGATGGTGTTGGCAAATGAGAGTATAGGCGCAGGGATCTCATCTGAATACTTACGAAATGCAGTGTTATAGAAATTCCGTAGAATGAAACCTCCGAAAGTTAACGGAGTAACTGGTGAGCACAAGGGAATACGACAATTCTTATATTGGCCTAGTGTAAGGTGCGAACGGGGATGATGGATTTCCACAAACTTTGCATCATCATTACTAAAATCGAAGCGGATTGGAAACGGCACAATGTTCCTTGCGATAATGTCAGCGTAGACCTCGTCCAGAAGATAGACTTCGGGATCATTTTGGAAATGCTCCAAGTCTGGCGAAGGGAAATAGGAAAGCACATGCTCGCGTATGTCGCCATTACAAAACCTATACTGAAGCGTCACAAGTGCGCCATCAAGCATCTTTAAATTGAAGCATCGTGCTTGCTCCAGTTCGGCATAAATATCACGGTAGGCGATGTTCTTCAGCGCTGTCGTCATGCGATCCGATCCATTGACCGTTATCTCAAAATCCCGATCGATTTGTCCATGAGTAGAGGGGAAGTTCTGATCATTCGAAAGACTCAGGCCTACCATCGTCTCTGTCAATTGCGCTAACTGTTGCAGCGTTTCTCTGGAGTTCATCTCGATCGCCTTTTAGGTTTTTTATCAAGGAGCTTTTGCAACTTACTAATGACGTCGGCCGGATAATCTTCAATAAACGTATCGCCTGATTCCAACGACTCAATGATATCAAGCATGTTACTTTGTTTCTTCGCAAATCTTTCCTTTTCCTCCTTCGACATATCACGATTCACGATTGTCATCTTCTGTCGCTCCGGCTCTGTCGGGTATTTGAATCGTAACTCGAAACCGGCCTGTCGAATCATCATGAATTCAGCCTGCAACGCCTCCATGGCTTGCCCATAGCCAAGAACACGCACCCATGCTTTGCTGCGGGTGATAGCGGTAAAAAGCCGATTGCGAACACGAGCGCGATCTCTCGGCAGCAACGCAGTGAAACAATCCTGCGCGTTAATAACATACACCATTGCGGCCTCATTTCCCTTTGCGCGGAAGATGCCAGTGAAAGTTACTGTGCCAGGCTCTGAAAAGATATCTACAGATGTGGTGACCCCTGCCAAGTTGGAATTGATCCCCTTCTGAAGGAGGAGCTTTCTTGGTTCGGCCACAGCTTCTCTCGTAGTTAGCGGATTGGGATTGATGACAACAATATCATCCGGCAGGAGTTCATCTGTCCTGAGGTTTTGCTCAATAGCCTTTGCGAGCCATGCTGTTTGTTCGGCTTCTGACTTGAAAGTTTCAAACGCAATTAAATCTTCAATCGGCGAGTGACTTGCCAAAAAAGCCGGGCTCGCCTTTGATGTGCGAACCATTGTGACCATCTGGCCGTCCTCAAGCTCTCCATCTTTGACAGTGTAGCCGATATCCAGCCACAGGCTTTTGTTCTCAAATATCTGCACGAGTCCCTCGCTGCGATATACTCCAAATCCGAGTGCATGTGCAGTTGACAGCACTGGACCGGAATTTCGGTAGCAGACGTCCAAAACAATGTCCTGTTTAGGTTTGCCCGGCTCTTCAGGTTGCAAAACGACACGAGGAGTTCCATCCGGGTTCTTGCCAAAAATATCTTCGACTGGTGGCAGTGATCTTTTCCCAAGGTTCTGCAATTCGTCATATGCGAATACAAGTCGCTTTGGATTCTTCAAATACTCGTAGCACAGGAGAAGGAAATTCGATGCGAAATCTTGCGCCTCGTCTACAAGGATAACGTCATACTTCGGAACGAAGCCTTTCACGGAAGAGAGGGCGAGATCGCAGGCCCCCTCAAACTGCCGGTCAGGGCCAAATTGCCGGGCGGAACCGAAATCAAGGTATTCCACACCGTGATCACGGCAAAACTCATAGTAAATTCCTGTTCGGTCTTTGCCCCCGGGTGCGCCCCAAGCGTTCAGTATTCTTACTTTCTCCCAATCCGGCTCTTCGTTTGTCTGTTCAAAAACAAACATAGTTATGAGCTGTTCAAACTGCTTTTTAAGCGAGCGTGTGTTAAACGTGACTGCAATCAGCCAATCGGGATGACTTGCATGCAAATAAGCAACTTTTAGTGCCAGTACGATTGTCTTGCCCGAACCGGCCAAACCTCGGATCCGCTGTACCCCATCAGAAGTTTCCACGACGGCTGCACTTTGTTGGGTATCGAGATTAGCGATTGAGTCCTCGAGCGACTTGATTATCGCTCCCTTGGAAGTAGTGCTACGCAGTTCTCTTCTCTTTCTTCCGCGGCGAAGAGTGGAAATGGCCTGAATGACAGCAACCAATGACTCGAACACGCTTGGATCGCTATCCTCAAGCGAATCCAAAGTCCCCAACAGTGATTCTCCGTTGCAGATCGGGTGTTCTTCGTCAGCCTGATTAAGTTGCGCCACCGCTGGTGCAAACGTGATTGTATGAATTTTCACCAAGAGTTGCCGTTTCCGAATCAGAGACTGATGCTGAAGCAATTTAGCCTGCATCTTATTGAAGGCTTCATCTTGTGCCGCCCCATATTCTTCAAGAAGTCTGCCCTCGATAAGATTGAATAACACCAAGCCTTTTGATGCAGATACAAAAAGGGCATCAATAGGAAAGGATCCCTCAGAAGTTCCGATAATAGGGTAGCCGATATAGAGCGTCCCGTTGAGCTCTCGCTGAGCGGCCAGCAGCGTAGCCAGTTGCTTACTCGACACTGGTTTGTCCGTGCTACCCCAAACAGTGTTAATCATATATCAGCACCTCCGAGATTATTGAAAATATTTACCTCCCCCGACAGCAACCGCGGCAGCAACAGATCGCGGGTGCTGCGGAGATTAGCAGTCTGCGTTGAAAGCACAGCTATTTCTTCATGCAATGGCGTTAGGTGGCTCTCTGCAGAACAAATAACTGACTCAGTCGGGCAGATTAATTGGATGTTTTGCATGTCATCGCGCGTAACCGCAGCAAATATTGCACCGTTTCCTATCGTGTCTTCTTCTTGAAATCTGTCACATAACTGCTCCCACAGGAAAGTCTGATGGCCGTCCTTGTGGCGAATTGCCGAAAGGCCACGACCAAGGATCATTTTCTTTTCAGCTATATTCATACGCCCGACAGGAGCACGAACACTGAAAAGTATATCGCCCGGTTCGGCAATGCGTCCCTCGACTGAGCAATAGAGTCGATCAGTCGGGAACCTGTCGCCAAAGTTAGTTACGCCCTGATGGAACGGCAAACCCTCGCCGATTTTATTGTAGTACTCTGATTTTGGTGACTGTCCCATTGTAAGGTGACAAACATCATTGAGCTGCTTGACCTCCCACCCTTTCGGAATCTTGCCAAGAGGCGAATCGACGAGAGGGATTTTTTCATGGTCGGGGAAGCGAAAGAGGACGAACCACTCGCGGTAGAGGGCGCGGGCCATTTCCTCCAGAATCTTTATCCGCCGCAGGTTGTTTTCGATCAGCTCGTCATAGGCAGACAGGATACCCGCGATGCGCCGCTGCACGGGGAGAGGAGGAACTTTAATCTCTGTATCGTTGAGAATCGTCAGTGTCAAAAACTTAGTTGCCGCCCCCGTCGAGACACTACGAAACTCTGAAAGCTTAGGGCGGAGCGTATAGTAGAGAAATCTGGTTGTCAGTTGATTGGGGTCGCGAGGCGTCACCACATACGTTCGCTGATAAGCATCGAACTTCCCGTGGAAATACTTCAGCGGGTAAATTCCGTTAGCGTTGTTCCCGGCCAACAGCACGCACTCAGTATCGAAGCTGAAAGTATTTGTCCGCAGAGTCTCCTGGGAGCAGGTGAAGAAAGGGTAGTCCCCGTTGGGCACAGCGGCATTTGAGTCGAGCTTGCCTGTTTTGAAAGCAACAACCTCTCCGAGCTTAGCAGTTCGCCACTCGCTCACCATCCCCCCGCCTCCAGCATCTCCGCCAGGCTTCATTTCTTCCCACCCTTCTTCTTCGCCTTGGGCTGTGTCGGCAGATGCATGATCGCCTTCTCAAACTCCCCGCCGTCCGCGTCGGCCTGTTGGATGCGCTGGAGGTTGAACTTGTCATATTCCGACTCGGCCAGTTCCTTCGCCATTTCGTGCGAAATCTTTCCGGCATGAGTAAGAATATCGCGATCGTTAATGGTCAGAAAACCGTGGAGCTTGGCGAGCCAGTCGCGCATATGCATGGGCACGCGGCGCATTGCCTGGCCTTCGGCAAAGACCAGATATTGCTCGACAAGATTGTTCAATGCCGCCAGTTCCGGCTCATTCAGATAATTCTTGGCAATGGCAACATCCTCCTTGCGTACCTTGACGCCGCGCCAAGTGGTCAGCCCCATGTTGGGTTTGGCGCTATCGGCACGGGTGTGGATAATCTCCGCCGCAGTCTGGCCGGTGATGGCCCAGTGCATCTTGTTCTGTACGGTCTGGAAGAACTCGATGCTCTCCTGCTGGGTGGGGTCGTAGTCAATGCTGGTTGCGTAGATATCGGTGATCTTCTGGTAAAAGCGCCTCTCGGAGGTGCGGATATCCTGTATCCGCCGAAGCAGTTCGTCAAAATAGTCGAAAGGACGATCAGGGTTCTTGAGGCGTTCGTCATCGAGGACGAAGCCTTTGACGATAAACTCGCGCAGCTGCTGTGTGGCCCAGATGCGAAAGCGGGTGGCAACAGCGCTTTTGACCCGGTAGCCGACGGAGATGATGGCGTCGAGGTTGTAATGTTTTGTGGCGTAGTTTTTACCGTCAACGGCAGTTATTAAGAATTCCTTAATAACTGAATCCGCCTGTAATTCTCCTTCGGCAAGCACGTTGCGCAGGTGCATGCTGATATTGGGTATGGTCGTCTGAAAAAGTTTTGCTATATGCGCCTGGGTTAGCCAGACAGTTTCGTTTTCCAGGCGGACTTCGAGCTTTGTCCGCCCATCCTCGGCCACGTACACAAGGAATTGGCCTTTGGCAGGTAGCTTGCTCTGATCTGAATCACTCATCGTTCATCTCCGGGTATCGGAATCATGACTCTAAAATCTCCGCCACATTCCTTGCAATGGTAGCTTCCAGTTCCCGCGCCTGGGCGTTCAGAACTTCCAACTCTTCATTCAGCGTCTCCAGCTTCTCCTTGAAATCCTCATCACTCACTACCTCGCCCGGAGCAACGCCGACGTAACGGCCGGGATTCAATGACCAGCCCTGCGCTTCGATCTCTTTCAGCGTAGCGACCTTGCAAAGGCCGGGGATATCGCGATACTGGAGATACCCCTCACCCCCGCCCTCTCCCCCAAGGGGCGAGGGGGTTACTTTCTTGGCGGCCCCCTTTTTCAAAGTGGGCGAACCAAACACTTCTTCAAGTTTTGCTTTTGCCTCATCTCCACCGAGGGTGAAGTCAGGCTCTTCTCCGCGATAGAGTCTTACAATGTTGGCAAGGAAACCGATCTGAACATCTGCCCAGTCCCGATGTGCGCGGTCTATCTGCCGGTAGATATGTCTGGCATCTATGAACAGCACGGTATCGCAACCCCTCACCCCAGCCCTCTCCCCCAAAGGGCGAGGGGGCAAATTCTTCTTGCCGCGGTCGAAGAACCAAAGCGTGCAGGGGAGTGTGACGGTATAAAACAGATTCAGCCCGACAGCGACCATTACATCAACCGCGTTGTCATCAAGAAGCTTGCGTCTTAAATCCTGCTCAGACGAGCGGGCGTCTGAGGCTGAGTTGGCCATCACAAAACCTGCACGGCCCTTTTCATTCAGCGCAGAATAGAAGAGCTGAATCCAGAGATAGTTTGCATTATCAGTCCGGGGCAGACCAAAGGGATACCTGCGGCCTTTGCCGACCTCTGCCTCAAGCCTCTCCTTATCCACTGCGTTGACATTGAACGGAGGATTGGCAAGGAGAAAGTCGAACCGGCCAGTGGACTGGTGCAGGTCGTCATAATAGGTGATCGCCTCGCGGATGTCGCCTTCAAGCCCGTGCATGGCAAGGTTCATGCGGCAGAGCGCAATGGTCGCAGCAACCTTTTCCTGGCCGTGTATGGATAATTCTGAGGAAGGGTTCTTCTTATGCTCGGCAACAAAGCGCGCACTCTGCACGAACATGCCGCCTGAGCCGCAGGCAGGATCGAGTATGCGGCCATGATAGGGCTCGATGATCTCGACAAGAAGCCGGACAATGCTTGCCGGTGTGTAGAACTCGCCGCCCTTCTGTCCCTCTGTCCTGGCGAACTCGCCTAAGAAATATTCATATATTCTGCCAAAGGCGTCGTAGTCAATAGTTGCCGGGATTTCCGAGACTTTTTTGAGCAGTTCCTTGAGCAGTGTTCCTGAAAATATCTCATACGTCTTCGGCAGGACGCCTGCAAGCTGGGGGTTGTGCTTCTCGATGTCCCGCATAGCCTCGTTGATCGTCTTGCCGATATTGCCGCCTTCAGGAAGAGACAGGAGGGAATCGAACCGGGCGTTCGGCGTGAGATAGATCACACCTTCTGCATGATAGGCTGCAGGCTCGTCAATGCGTGAGGTGGACCGCCGCGATGATTGGCCTGCCTTTTCGAGTTTGCTGCGCAGGACATTGAAACGGACTTCGGCAAAACGCAGGAAGATCAGGCCTAAAACAGGGGCTGAGTATTGAGCAGAGGTAAGGCCGGAGTTGGCCCGAAACTGGTCCGCCGCATCCCAGAGCTTTTTTTCGAGTGTGTCTGTGGCAGTATCCTTTTCAGACGGCGCGACCCACTGCATCTATGCGCATCTCCACTGTTTGGAAGAGTAAATCAGATCGTTTTGCAAAGCGCCTGTAACCCCCTGTTTGTCCCCTTATGGTCTGACTAAAGATAACAGCACTATTTTAGTGAGCAACAGCCTATTTTACAAGAACAATGCTCTCTTCCAAAGAGTCTGGCTGGACTTCCTATTCTTTCTCAGGAGACATCAGTTCCCGGAAATCATGGATCGCGGGGAAGTGGGGGGAATGGCCTTTCTCAGCCTTTGAGCTGGCATAGGCCTTATAAAGAATGTATTTGATGCCGTACTGCTTTGCCGTCTTCAGGACCGCCTCGGTGTCATCAATAAAAAGGGTCTTTTCCTTGTCGAACTTGAGCCGCTTCTGGACCTTTTCCCAGAACCCGATCTCTTCCTTGGCATACCCCATCTCGAACGAAGTGACTGCTGCATCAAAATACTTGCCGATCTCTGTCTTTTTCAGCTTGATCTCAAGCACCTTGTAATGGGCATTGGTCACCAGAAATACTTTTTTCTTCTGCTGCCTCAGCATCTGCAAAAACTCCTCAACATGGGGATGCACCTCGATCAGGTGGCGCATCTGCTCCTTCAGCGCCGGGATGTCTATATCCACCTCCCGGGACCAGAAGTCAATGTCAGTCCAGTTCAGGGTGCCTTCGTGCATTTTGTATCTGGCAAGGAGTTCTTCCTTTGCCATGCCAAAGGTGATCTTCTTTTTCTCTGCATATCTTTCCGGCAGGAGGTGCTCCCAGAAATAGTCGTCGAAATACTTGTCAAGGAGGGTGCCGTCCATATCCAGAAGGACATACTTGATCTCATGAAGAGGGATGAGGGGCTTCAACAACTATGCTCCCTGTGACGTGGTCGAATCATGAGCAGCGTCAGATCAACTTCGCGAGCCTTTCTTCAACGGCTTTTCTGGCCACCCGAAAGCCCTCTGTGCGCAGGCTCTGCAAGGTCTTGTTTGAGGCAAGACCCTTCAGGAAACGTTCTCTTTTTTTCGCGTCACTTATGCCGGCCAAAGCCCTCTTTCTCATGCCCCTTACAAAACAAAGGTATTCTCCGATCTCCTGGCCATAGATCTTTTCCAGTTCCTGCCGAATGGTCCTGGAAAAAGCAGGGCTTATTCCTCCTGTTGAGATCGCGATCGTCAAGGGCCCGCGCTTAATGACCGAAGGCGCAATAAAGGAACACTCTTTCGGGACATCAACGACATTGACCAGGGCCGGCGCATCAGCAGCAACCCGCGTGTTTACCGAGGGATCATCGGTTGCAGCAACAACGAGCACACTCCCCTTGAGGTCACCCTTCCGGTAAGAACGATTTATATGCGTCAGGTGTTTCTTCTCTTTTTCTTTGCGGAGTCTGGCAGTTATTGAAGGGCTGACAACAGTCACTGCAGCGCCTGCCTTCAGGAGCGAGAGGATCTTTCGTTCGGCTATGGTGCCGCCCCCCACAACAACCGTTTTTTTTCCCTGGAGATTGAGAAACGCAGGATAATAGTTCACAAAAGGCAGGATGAGACTACTTCTTCTTCTCGTCTTTTGTCAGGGAGCCGAGCTCTTTTTTTGCTTCCTTTGACAAAGGACTGTTCGGATATTTTTCAATAAGACGGTTCAGGAGCGACTCGGCTTTTTCCTTCTGACCTGCCCCTCTATATGCCATGCCGAGCTTCAGCAGGACCGTATCTTCTTTCTTGTAGTCAGGGAATTTCTTCATCAGGGTCTCAAAACGGTCAATGGCAGCGCTGTAGGATTTCTTGTTCAGATAATAATCTCCCACCAGATACTCATAGTCGGCCATTATTGTCCTGCACTTCTCGATCCGTATATCGATAAGGTCCTTATACGGATTCCGCGGAAAATCCTTTTTCAGTTTCTCGAATTCGGCAAGGGCCTTTGCAGCACCGCCATACCCTCTCTCAGGGCCTTCGATCTGGCCGAAATAGACCATGGCAACCTGGTACTGGGCATACGCTGCATGCTGGTGGTCAGGATAGATCTCAAGGAACCGGCGGTACTCGGCAACTGCCAGCTCAGGTTCGCTATCCTTGGCATAGGCATCTGCTATCCTGAGCTGCGCAAGAGGGGCATATTTCTTGGTAAGGTCCCTGTTTTTTATTTCGAGGAGCAGCGCCCTGGCCTGTTCATAGTCTTTGCTTTCAATAAGTTTATTTGCCTTCTCAAACGAAAGTTCAGCATTAAATTCCTCATTGGCAGCAGGCTTCACCGCAGACTTCGAGCAGGCGAAAAGAAGCAGAAGCAGGGACAGAGCTGAAAGTATTCTTATTATTTTCATGAAGTTATTAAAGCTGTACCCATAAAGCGAAGTCAAGGCAAGCCCGGAATCCGTTGCCTTGCCAAAGCGGTTTCACGAGTGCTATCGTTATGGGTGAATCTTTTGCATTTCCAGAAGCCGGGCAGATATATAAACAGCGAGTACAACTCTGTCCATAAAAATGCCCCCCTGTCCATTGCCCTGGCCTTTCCGGACATTTATGATGTGGGCATGTCCCACCTCGGGCTCAGGATCCTTTATGCTGTTGTCAATGATCTTGACTATGCCTCTGCTGAACGTGTCTTTTCTCCCTGGCCTGATCTTGAAACAGCCATGCGAGAGCAGAAAGAACCGCTCTCGTCCCTTGAGTCAGGCAAACCCCTGCATGCCTTTGATATCGTCGGCTTCAGCCTTCAGTATGAGCTTGCCTTTACCACGGTCCTGAATATGATCGATCTTGGCAATATGCCCCTGACAACTGAAGAACGCTTAGCACGCAAGGATCTTCCTCTGATCATTGCAGGAGGGCCCTGCACGGTAAATCCCTATCCCATGTCTCCTTTTATTGATGCCTTTCTCATCGGTGACGGCGAGGAAGCGGTCAGGGAGATCCTTTCGGTCTTTCACCACTGGAAGACCGGCGGCTCAGGCGAAAAACTCGGTCTGCTGAAAGCCCTTGCCAGGATAGAAGGCGTCTTTGTGCCTCTTTTCGGCAAAGACAGAATGGTGAACCGCCGGTACATTGATTCCCTTGATAATGCTCCTTTTCCGGCTGAGCCTGTTGTGCCTTTTACGAATATCGTCCATGACAGGATCAATATCGAGATCTCCCGGGGCTGCACCATGGGCTGCAGGTTCTGCCAGGCAGGCATGATCTATCGGCCTGTGCGCGAACGGTCACCGGAAAAGGTGCTGGCGATCGCCGGGCAGTCGCTGAAGTCAACGGGATATGACACGGTCTCCTTTACTTCCCTGAGCTCGGGCGATTACTCATGTCTGGGTCCTCTCATGAAGGAGTTCAACCGGCGGTTCTCTTCTGAGCGGGTTTCCCTCTCCCTGCCGTCACTGCGCGTCGGCTCGGTAAATGACGAGATGCTCAAAGAGCTCCGTGCTGTGCGCAAGTCCGGTTTTACGATCGCTCCTGAGGCCGGCACAGACAGGCTGCGGGCGGTCATCAACAAGGATTTCACGAGCGATATGTATGCACAGGCGCTCGAAAAACTTTTCAGGGCAGGATGGCAGAGCCTCAAGCTCTATTTCATGATAGGCCTGCCGACCGAGACTGATGAGGACATCACTGCCATCCCTGAGATGGTCTGGCAGGCGATCAATACCTCAAAAAGGCTGACCAATAGACGCGCCACGCTCAGTGTCGGTGTTTCTCCCTTTGTGCCGAAGCCGCATACGCCGTTTCAATGGTATGGACAGAACAGCCTTGAGCTTATCATCGAAAAGAACCGGTACCTGAAGGGAGCTCTTCTGAGAAAAGGCATCCAGTTCAGAGGGCATGATCCTGAGATGTCCGTGCTTGAGGCAGCCTTCGCACGCGGCGACGAAACCCTTGCACGACTCATTGAAGAAGCCTGGCGTCTCGGTTGCAGGCTCGATGCCTGGACAGAATATTTTGATATGGCCAAATGGAAACAGGCTATGGAGAACACCGGGATTAATGCTGCTGATTATGCTGAACGCACCATTGATCCTGAGGCAGCACTTCCCTGGGACAACATCAATATCGGCGTCACCAAAAAATTTCTCTGGAAGGAATACCAGACTGCTTTAGCCGCCCAATTCACCTCTGACTGCAGAAAGGTCTGCCATGCCTGCGGCCTGAAATGCAGGCCTGAGGATATGGCGCAGGAGACCGCTGCTGACCTGTCCATCACAGCAGATAAAGAAACAAAAAAGTCCTTTCCTGTTGCAGGCGTATCCATGAAAGTGAGGCTCCAGTATGCCAAGACCGGAAGGCTGCGATATCTTTCTCATCTTGAGACAACGACAGCCCTGCTGCGCGGCATGAGACGGTCAGGGTTTCCGTTCAAATATACCGAGGGATTTCATCCCGGACCAAAGACATCGTTCGGGCCTGCGCTCAGCGTCGGCACAGCAGGCCTGAAAGAATATCTCGACATGGAGCTGATCCCGCCTTTCGATATAGCAACAGGGCTCCTGCTGCTGCAGGGAAATCTTCCCCGGGGCCTTCAGGCCCTGACCATGAAAGCGATAGACAAAGGTGAAAAATCCCTGACAGGGTTTGTAGTAAGATATACCTA
This sequence comes from Nitrospirota bacterium, assembly GCA_016214855.1. Lineage (NCBI taxonomy): Bacteria > Pseudomonadati > Nitrospirota > Nitrospirota bacterium. The sequence continues at coordinate 219,087 of JACRMT010000012.1, forward strand.
TGAGATCATTGGTAAAAAGGGGCTTTCCCTTGATGCCTATCTCGAAAACAGGGATATGCCCGTGCAGAGAAAACAGAACTCATTCCGCATATCTGATATGGTCGAGGAAGCTGTTACAACAGGGGATACGTCTGCCCGCATCACCGTAAAGGACCTTGGAGATATAAAGGTGAGGCTTGATGAACTCCTCCCTCTGATCTTCGGCAAGCCTGCTGATGACCTTGAGATCACCAGGATTGCCATGTACGGCTGGGACAACGGCTGGAAAGAACCACTGGAGGATTAGACTATGGGCATGGAACTTCTGATCAATATAACGCACGGCGAGACACGGGTCGCCCTTCTGGAGAGCGGTCAGGTCATTGAGTTCTATGTCGAACGCAGGCGCGATACAAGCTTTGTCGGCAACATATATAAAGGGAAGGTTGTCAAGATCCTGCCGGGCATGCAGTCAGCCTTTGTTGACATCGGCCTTGAAAAGGCCGCTTTTCTCTATGTGGCTGATATCCAGACAGATGCAGATGAATATGCCCCGATGTTCGAGGAGAAGGACTCCTCAACAGATCTCTTCCCCAGAAGGTCCCGTGCCGAGACTCCCATTGATGAAGTGCTCCAGGACGGTCAGGAGCTTCTGGTCCAGGTCTCGAAAGACCCCATCGGCAGCAAGGGTGCGCGGGCGACATCCTATATAACACTCCCCGGAAGATATCTGGTGCTGATGCCGAATGTTGAACATGTCGGCATCTCACGAAGGATCATGAGCGAAGATGAGCGTGTCCGGCTGAGTGCGATCGTTGAACGCATAAAGCCTGAAGGGTACGGCCTTATCATCCGCACGGCAAGTGAGGGCTCCCCAGAAGAGGACCTCAAAAAAGACCTTGAATTCCTCGTACTGCTCTGGGAAAACCTCCAGAGGAAAAAGGACCGTGTGCCTGCCCGCGGTCTGCTCTACAGCGATCTTGATCTGGTGATCAGATCGATCCGTGACCTGATGAGCCAGGAAGTTGAGCGCCTTGTCATAGATTCCAGGGAAGAATATGCCCGGGTGATCGAGTTCGTGAAGACCTATTTCCCCAAGCTGCTCAACAGGATCGAACTCTATGAAGAGGCAGAACCGATCTTCGACGCCTTCGGCATTGAGCTTGATATCTCACGCGCCCTGGGCCGCAGGGTCTGGCTGAAATCAGGCGGCTATATTGTCGTTGACCAGACAGAGGCAATGACCGTCATAGATGTCAACACCGGAAAATTCGTCGGCAAGGAAGGGCTCGAAGATACGATCCTGAAGACAAATCTCGAGGCAGTGAAAGAGATCGCTTACCAGATAAGGCTCCGGAACCTCGGCGGCATCATCATCATAGACTTTATCGATATGGACATTATCGAGAACAGGGAAAAGCTCTTCAATGCCTTTTCCGAGGCGATGAAAAAGGACCGGGCAAAGAATACGATCCTTCACGTCTCAGAGCTCGGCCTTATCCAGATGACCAGAAAGCGGGTCAGGGAAAGCCTGGGCAGGACGCTCTGCACTACCTGCCCTTACTGTGAAGGGAAAGGATTTATAAAATCTCCTGATACGCTTTCGTATGAGATCCTGCGCACCATAAAAAAGATGGCGCGCCACGGCAGCACCAAGATCATCATTACTGCCCATCCTCTCGTTGCCGAACTTCTCTCTGACGAGGAGATGCTGGGCATCGAGGATGTCGAAAAACAGTACGGTGCAAAGGTGATCATCAGGCCTGACAGCAAGATGCATCAGGAAAATTATGAGGTCAGCTCCCTGTGAGCCCTGAGGATCCTGAAATCCTCGACCAAAAATTATCTTCCCTCATAACGATACTGAAAGATACACCGTCTGCGCTGCTCGCCTTTTCAGGCGGTGTTGACAGCTCGTTCCTGCTCAGGGCAATGAAGATCTCGGGCGTCCCCTTTCTCGCAATAACAGGAAAATCCGAAACAGTCCCGGAAAAGGATCTGCAGCAGGCCATTGCCTTTGCCCTGCAGGAAGGTGTTCAGCACCGGGTGATCATGACCGGAGAGCTGCAGAACGAATCCTTTCTGAACAACCCTCCTGACCGGTGCTTCTTCTGCAAGCAGGACCTTTTTCAGAGAATGCAACAGATCGCAGAAGCAGAATCCTTTGATGCTCTTTTCGACGGAAGCAATGCAGATGATCTGAAGGATTTCAGGCCGGGGAGAAAGGCTGCCCGGTTGTACGGCGTGCAGAGCCCCCTTGCTGAAGCAGGGCTTTTAAAAGACGATATCAGGCTGCTTTCAAAGAAATTAGGGCTCGATACCTGGAACAGACCCTCTTCTCCCTGCCTCTCCTCACGTTTCCCCTATGGTCAGAAGATAACCCTGCCTCTCCTTCGCCGGGTCGAGCAGGCAGAGGGGTATCTAAAATCGATCGGCATCGAGGTCGTGCGCGTCAGGATCCATAATGATGTTGCCCGCATTGAAGTGCCTGAGCATGAAATGATGACCGTGCTCAAAAACCGGCAGGCTGTTGCTGAAAATTTCAGATCGTTTGGATTCAGCTTTATTTCTCTTGATCTTGAAGGCTTCACGAGCGGAAGTCTGAACCGCGTTCTGCCACAGGACCCGGCAGGAAGCTGAGAGAGAGCGCAGCAGCTCTGCTGTCTGACCACATCTTAATTGTTTATAATACCTCATGCATAAAGAAGACTTTCCTGACCTTTCACGATGCACCCTCTGCGGCAGCTGCAAGGCCACCTGTCCGACCTATGACGACAGCCTGACAGAGGGCATGAGTGCGCGTGGGCGGCTTAAGCTGGTCAAGGGTCTTATGAGCGGTGAACTGGAGCCCTCCCCTCTTCTGAGCGAGCGTCTGTACAGCTGTATTCTCTGCGGTGCATGTTCCAGCATATGCCCTCTCGGCATTGACATCCCGGAATTGATCCACAAGGGACGGACCCTGCTCAGAAATCGTGACAAGCGGAGAAGGTTCCTGAGATATCTCCTGAAATTTTCGACATTGTGGCCGGACCTGACATTCAGGATCCTCTCTATGGGCCAGGATTTTTTTATACCATTCCTCTCCAAGCGGAAAATCATACCCTTCAGTCCTGAGATCCCTGACCAGCCCTTTCATGCCATTGAACAGGTGCATAAAGTACCGAAGAAAAAAGGCAGGGTAGCAATTTTTACCGGATGCAGTGTCAATTATCTTCTCCCTCATCTCGGCGAATCCCTTATCAATGTGCTTCAATCCCTCGGTTATGAGGTCGTGCTGCCAAAAGACGAGGTCTGCTGCGGTGCCCCTCTTCGTGCGCTCGGCATGGCAGAAGAGGCTGCAGAGCTCGCACGCAAGAACCACCGCGTCTTCAGCAGGCTCAAGGTAGATGCCATACTGAGCCTCTGCCCCACCTGCACGCTGACATTGAAACATGAATATGTCACCCTGATCGGCAAGGGACTTGAAAAGGCGACCGACATCTCTGTTTTTCTGCAGGACAAACTGGAGCGGGTTGAGGCCATTGACCGTACCGTGACCTATCACGACCCCTGCCATCTTCAATACAGCCTCGGCGTGAAAAAAGAACCGCGGGATATCATCACCAGGGCCGGGCTCGGCCTTATTGAGCCCGCCACTCAGGAGTGCTGCGGTTTCGGAGGGACGTTCTGCGTCTCTTACCGGAAGATGTCCGAAAACCTGCTTTTCAAACAGTCGGCAAGTATTATGGCAACAAAGGCCTCGACCGTTGTCACGTCATGTCCGGGCTGCATGCTCCAGCTCGGCAGGACCATCACCGACAGACCGGTTATTCACCTCATAGAACTGATCGAAGAGGCGTACTGCATGAGAACGCTTTACCAGGAGCCGGTGCTTGCAAAGAAATAATAGATCAAATTTCAGACGAATTGGATAACCGAATGGGAAAACAGGCTGATTCTGCTCAGGGAGCAACAAGGATCATAAGGGAGATACGGATCAATCCGGTTGTGCCGACCGAATCGGTGCTGGTTGCCACAGCCCGAAGCATGAGGCCCAGGAAAGATGAGGCTCCTGCGCCGCATGATGCCCGTCCGCATCTGGATACCTGTCCGTTCTGCAAAGGCAATGAGGGGATGACGCCGCCGCCTATTGCCCAGATTCCAAAAGATGGACCGTGGCAGCTCCGCATTGTCGAAAACAAATATCCTATCCTCGGGGATGATCGTGAGAACCCGGATTTTGGTTTTGGTCTGCAGCAGGCAATAGACGGGTACGGCAGGCATGAGGTGGTTATCGATCATTCTTCACACGGCATCAGGATCCATGAAATGGATGAGGAGCATCTTGTTCTTCTTTTTTCAACATACCGTGAGCGGATGGAGCAATTGTATTATTCTGACGACAGGCTTCAGCATGTGCTTATATTCAAGAATTTCGGGCCGGCAGCCGGCGCGAGCATTGCGCATACGCATAGCCAGATCATTGCAATGCCCGTTGTCCCTGACAACGTGCAGGCTGAAGTCAGCAATAGTCGGGCATTTTATCAGAAATCCCATAAATGCATATTCTGCACGCTCATTGATGAGGCACTGACATTTGAAGCAACCATTTACGACAGGGAGTCAGGGGAGATCCGCCGCAGGATCGATCTGGGCCAGTTCGTGATAGAAAGAAGCGACAGGTTTATCGCAATAAAACCCTTTGCCAGCCGCTATGAGTGGGAGGTGCATATCCTTCCGCTGCAGCATGGCGCAGATTTCATTGATATGGTGTCTGAAGATTGTGCGGATCTTGCAAGACTGTTCAGGAGAACCATGGCCAGGCTCAATGCAGTCCTTGGTGGCGCCCAGTACAACTTCTTCATCCATTCCCTGCCGCACGGTCAGGCATTTAGCGACAGCCTCCCTTCGTTTCACTGGCATATTGAGATATGTCCCCGCACAAGTATCCCGACCGGTTTTGAGCTGGGCTCAGGACTCTTTGTGAATACCCTCTGTCCGGAAGATGCAGCCGAACGGCTCAGAAACGCAGATTTGGAAAATAGATAGGGCGCTTACGGTTTGTTACTGTTACCCTTTAGAACGCCTGCAATAAAGTCCTCTGCATATGAAGACAGCGTTTTCCCCCTTCTTGAAACCACGGTAAGATAGTCAGTCCCGAAATATTCAGTTAAGGGCAGAAACTTGATTTTCCTGCCTTAATCAGAAGAGTTTCAGCTTATGCCGAAGGTCTTTGCAACCGGCTTTATGGTCGGGCTTTTCGAATGGGCCTGTATCAGGGCGATCAAACCGTATATGGACTATCCGCATGAGCAGACCGTTGGAATCCATGTCAATTTCAGCCATATCGCAGCCACTCCTTCAGGGCTGTCCATCACGGTCAGGGGAAGATTGGATAAGGTTGAAGGCCGCAAGTTGTCCTTCAGTCTCGAAGCCCATGATGGGATCGAAAAAATATCCGAAGGGACCCATGACAGGTTTATTATTCATACCGAGAAATTCAACAGGAAGGTCCAGGAGAAAAAGCACCAGGACCGAGGTTAGGGGCTGGGCTCCTCCAGCTAATATTTCTGAAGATTATTCTTTAAGATTGGACCTGCGCCAGAAATCGGCAGCAACAGAAATCTCGTACTGTTCTATGGCATTGTTGAAGAATTCGTATATCTCGTCAATGGATGTTTTAACGCTTACCGTGGCCAGACCTTCATCTTCCACATCCAGAGGTATCTTCCCGGTCATAACAGCTTTGTAATATTCAGGATCGTTGTTAGTGCCGAGATTTTCCACTATATCCAATGCTTCTGTTATCGAAAAACCATAATCACGAATCAAAATCATCAGATCAAAGAGATCCCTTGATCTGGCCCTATTGGCCAGGACAAGAGTTTTTGCAGTCTTGAGACCTTCAAGCCCAAGAATGGGAAAGGAGACCTTGCTGGATACAATAGAGAGTGTCCGCTGGTAGAAATTTCTCAGCTCCTTATTATGGCCATAGGCAAAGAAGGTAATTTTGACGTTATCGATTGTATAATCGCGGGCAAAACTGAGCAGATTTTCGCCCGTATTGATTTTGAAAACGCTTATTTGTGATGGGTCAGTAATCAAATTGACGCTATGCCCCTGTTCCTTTAGCTTTGCAACCAGATTATCTACCTTCTGTGTTGGCAAATGTTCTGAAAATACTGCAAAATCAAGGTCATTACTTACCCTGTGGCCGATCTGCAAAGAAAGGGCAGTGCCGCCTATAAGGGTAAACGCCGCGGCATCGGGGAGTGCTGCTATCACACTGAATACCTTGCGCGTGGCAGGATTCAGGTGTGACAGCTTAAGTTTTGAATTCCCCACTTGCTATCTCTTTTCCAATACGGATACGTTTTAAGGTCTGCTCTGCAGCAGTACGGATATCAGGGTCCTTAATGCCGGCTGCAACTGCGGAAATCTTATCAAGACCATACTGTACACAGATACTCATGACATCGTGAAATCGATTCTTCCGTAGTACACCAGAAATCAAAGTGTCGTCGCTCATATTGCTGTTTGCCCAGTTATAAGGAAAGCTTAAATGGTCAACGGCTTGCGCGCCCGGGAAGGCTTTGACAGGTGTATATTCATAATACTTGCGGTTTTCGGCCAAGCCCGCACTCCCCTTAGCTGACTGTTTTAGATCTATTCCGTGGGGTTCTGCTTTATCAAGAAACTTTAAGCGGTATCTTGTTGGCTTATGAGAAGAGCCGCGTTGAAGAATTTCCACAAGCCCTTTAGATTCGAGAGTTTTTATCGCATGGCGAAGGGTTACCGTCGTGAGCCTGGCATTCGCAGACAAGCTCGCTGAATCATATTCGAAAGAATCCCCGTCAGATTTAGAAAATTTCAAAAATAATTGATTGAGCACGGCTTGATTATGCACCGTTAGTGTCGGGAGAATATCTCCTGCCATTAGAGAGTAGAGCTGACCTATATCCGCGGCTGACTTCATGTTAATAGTTTACATGAATTATTTTAGGTAAATCAAGATTTCAACTCATTGGCTCGCCCGAGGCTTACTGAATAAACAATATAATGGCGGGAGCGTGTGGGAATCGAACCATACTACTGCACCTGTAACTACTTGATATTGAACACTATTTTAGATATCAAAAACGCCCTGTTCACGGTCTGTTCACGGTCCTGCTAAACGATCTATGAGGATATTTAGAGTAAGGCGCGAATAAAATTAGTTAGCAGGATAAGTGCTCTTGAGTTGCAAGGCTCTCTCAATGATATCAAAACGAACTTTTCCACGGAAAGGAAGATTAATAAAATTATTTTCTATCCTTTCGTGGTCTACATCAGATTGAGAAAGAAAAGACACATCCTCATCTTCAATTACCACATCATCTTGGAATAATGGGGTTTTATTCGACGTATAAGTCGTCAAATGAAACTTGCGGCATAACAATGTCAAATCCTCAATTTTTAAAAAATCAAAAACTCGGCGAGCGAATTCTTTATTTTGTCCTTTATAGATCGTTATATGAGGATTAAACCCGTATTGGCTAATTGGATAATCCGGCTTCCACCATAACTTTCTCAGCCCTTCACTCACAACCTTAACATAAACTATATATTCGCCATGATTGTTAAAGATTCCGACATTACCAATAAAGAGAGGAGCATATTGTTGCAATAATAATTCGTATCTATCAAGGTCGCCAGGTTTTATTTTATGTGAATAAGGACCACGAACAGTGATATGAATATTGCTACTACTTTTCTTCTCATTGAAAGCGTTTCTCAATCCATTAAGGATAGCGTTTACATCGATATCCAACAACTCCAAAAAAACAAATCGATTAATAAATGATTTTGATGAATTCATATAACCAAATATTTTCTTAGATCCGCTTCTATTTTATTATGGCAAAGAACAGTATAAATAAAACCTGACACTTGTCGAGCCGCCTTAGCACACTCATCATCAAAAGATGGCGTATGAATTAATTTCTTGTCTTCCTTCCAACATAAGAATGTTTCGTAATTATTCAAAAAAGCCCTATACTCAATTTCTAAAGTAGAATCATCCAACATATCAAGACCAATAGCAAAACGCTCATGCGGTGAATACTTTGTCAATTGTAGGATATCACTAGCGTCAGACACAGGTTTAGCAATTACCGGCAGCACTGTGCCAAACACAGTGAGCATGCGACTAAATTTCAAATTAATATTTTTTTTGCGCCAATGCCGACGTGGGTCATCGCGTATCAATTCATAATTAAGGCAAAGTGTCCGCCAAAATCGCAATAAATCATTAAGAAAAAAAAGTGGACGAAATGAGCGTTTCCCTCGCTTGTCTCTAAAATAATGTTCAACAATAGCCTTCAAATATCTTTCATAGAGTGCCATTTGGTAGACAGGCCGACTTTCCAAAATCATTAGCATGCGAGCGGTGAAAAGATTTTCACTGTCATCCCAAGGTTCCCCCAAGACATCCAACATTTTTTCGAGAGAATAAACCTTTAAATATCGGCCATCGTTACTGATTTCTTCGTAGCCAAGACTTTCGTTTATGCCAATAATAGCAGAGAGCATTTTTAGCTCTTCCAATTTTGAACAGTGATTTTCCGATAAGACAAAAACATCTAAATCAGAAAGCGAACACACCTCACCTCGACCAATAGAACCCGCACAATATACAGATAAATTCTTAGATCGAGATATTTTTCTGAACTCATCCTCTAACTTTGCTAAACGAGTTGATGATTCTGTCTTTCGTTTGGCTAAAGCTGAGTGTTTTCCAAGAATGCCGAAATAGGTGCCTTTCCTAACTGAATCCACCATTGCCCCCCTTTTTGGGAATCAAATTATTTCAACAGCTGTTTTTCTTTTTTTGCTTATGGGTTTTGATTGATGATTTCAGAAGGCGTGCCTTTCAGCCTTAGACTTGATGATCCATTCACGGACATTAGGCCTTCTTTTCATAAAGGACCATCCCGTTCTTTTGGATATTGTTGATGAATGGATCAAAATACTTTTCCCGCTTCTTGATCTCTTCAGGCGTCTTGACGATTATATCCATCGGAAGTTTTCTCGGTTCAAGAAGTGCGCTTACATACGCATACCTCTTAACTCCTTTTTCCTTTGTCTTTGCAACGACGAAAAGATCAAGATCACTGTCTTTGGTAAATGTGCCGGTGCTGTATGAACCGAACAGGACGATTTTGATTACGTCGATATTCCCGACGAGCCTTTTAACAACATCGTCCAATAAGGTCTTTGTTTCTCTGGTCAATGATCTCTTCATGAAATTGTCAATTATGCTGCCTGCCGATCTACTTCCCTCACATGCAGTATTTCTGTGCTACTCATAAGTCTGACATCGTTTAAGTTCAGTGGCAAGACTGCAATTGTCCTTCCATCGGCTGTCACAAATTCAACCTCATAGGCACTATCATCAGCATAACAATGCACCACGACGCCGATATCGCCCTCGACTAATCCATGCTTTGCGATATCACGTGTCAGAACAACTGTGTCCAGTTCCTTGATCATGTTATGCCTCCCTGTCTACACCGCATAAGCAATCACAAATCAGAACGTGTTTAAGCTGCAATTTTTGAGTTTTCAAGCACCTCAGCAAGAAACGAATCCTTCTCTTTTGATCCCATTTCCTGAGGCGTATAACCTTTTGCCTGAATAGGCTGCATTATTCTTGCCGAGGCGATCCCGAGTATCTCAAGCCTTTCCCTGATATTCATTTTCTCAAAGTCCTTTGATACCACGATGAGGTCAATATCGCTGTCTTCCCTCGGATGCCCCTTTGCGTAAGAGCCGAATAATATCACTCGCTCAACTTCCATACCCAGGTCTGCGAGTTTTGAAGTATATTGTTTTATTATCTCTTCAATCTCTTGTCCTGTCTTAACCAATTCAGGGCCTCCTTTGTCTTGTCAAAATATTGCTTTGCAATATCCTTTGGGTAAGCAGAAATTACCTTCGACAGCTCCTCAGGATATCTCGTTACAATGCTTGAACTGTTGACTTTGCCGATAAAATCAAGAAGGCTTTCCGGGAATTTTAAACAGATGCTCCGCAGTAACAAGATCGTATTCAGATGCGGACAGCCAGTTTTCGGTCTCTTTCCTCATGATGCTAAGTATAATACAAAAGCCAACTTATTCAAATGAAGTAATTAAATATGGAGTCCTAACGGAGTTTTCTGGCGGGAGCGTGTGGGAATCGAACCCACCCTGCCCGCTTTTGGCAGGCAACACTGGATTTGAAGTCCAGGAGGGACACCAGAACCCTATGCACTCCCGTGCTTGATATTAAAGGATTTTTCCGGGATAAAGCAACCCTGTTTTTATCGGGCTAAATAGCTTGTCACTGAATTTTCAGATAAGGTATACTAACAGGCCTAAAGACAGTGATTTGCATTCATTTCTATTACTAATAATACAAACACATGCGCGTCGAAAAAATCGAACTCATAGGCTTCAAGTCCTTTGCGGACAAAACCGTGTTCAGCCTGCACCCGGGCATAACCTGTATTGTCGGCCCCAACGGATGCGGCAAGAGCAATATTGTCGACGCCTTCAGATGGGTGTTGGGCGAGCAGAGCGCAAAGAGCCTCAGAGGCGAGAAGATGGAAGAGGTGATCTTCAACGGTTCTGCTTCCAAAAAGCAGAAGGGCATGTCAGAGGTGACGCTGCTCGTTTCCGGCCTAAGCGCAGCGACTCCTTCAGGCAACGGCGATAATGGACAGTCGTCGTCTGACCTGGTCTCGGTCTCCCGCAGACTCTACCGCTCGGGCGAAAGCGAATACCTGATCAACAAGCAGCCCTGCAGGCTGAAGGATCTCAAGGACGTCTTCCTCGATACCGGTCTTGACTTCAGGAGCTATTCCATATTGGAGCAGGGAAGGATCAGCGCGATCCTGAACTCAAAACCCCTGGAGAGAAGGTTCATTATCGAGGAAGTTGCCGGGGTCATGAAATACAAGGTGAGGAAGGCAGAAGCGCTTTCGAAGCTTGAATCGTCCCGCCTTAACCTTGCCAGGATCGGCGACATCATCTCTGAGGTTAAGAAGCAGATCAATATCCTTGACCGGCTTGCAAAAAAGGCTGAGCGGTACAAGAAGCTCAGAGCAGAGCTCAATACGATCGAACTGAAGATCGCCCGCAGAGAATACCAGCAGATGACCGATTCCCTGTTCGCGATAAACGAGGAATACGGCGCGCTTAAAGAGAAGGAAGCAGTTCTGGGCGCCGGGATCACCGAGATAGAAAACAGGACTCAGACAAGGAGGATCAACCTTGTCGAAAAAGAGAAGGCCCTTGACCTTGTCCAGCAGGACTTTCAGGCAGTGGAGAAGGATATTGCCGAGATCAACCGGCTCATCTCGGTCAGCGGGCAGGACATTATCAACTATGAGGAGTTCCACGCAAAGTTCCTCCAGCAGGCAGAAGAGATCGTGCAGAGGATAGCTGCATTGACCGCCCGGTACAGCGAACTTGAGGCTAACGGGGCACGGATCTCCGAGGAGATCGAGGCTGCCACTTCAGTGCTCAGGGAAAAGACCGATGCCTTTAAGGTGGTAGAACAGGAACTGTCGCAAAAAGAAGAAGCTATAGAAGAGAAGAGGCGTCAGATCTTCGCCATATCCGAGCAGATCAGCAGGACCAGGAACGAGAAGGCCAGGCATCAGATCTCGTTTGATTCCCTTGAGAAGAAGGAAACGCTTGCGATCGCTGATTCTGAAGATTCCCGCAAGGTCCTTGCTGAAGTAGAATCAGCAATTGCTGCGGCAGAGTCAGAGATCCTCGGCAGGAACAACGAGGCCCTGCTGCTGAAAGAAAAAAAGGAGATCGTCGGTCAGGAGCTCGCCTCGCAGAAGGCAAGGCTGGAGAATATCACCAGAACACTTGCCGAGGCACGCGAAGAGTTTGCCTCCTTTACCTCAAGGCTCGATTCACTGAAAGAGATCGTGCTCGATAAGCCGACGAGAGAACTGCTTGCATCAAGCGGCAATGTGCGGCTCCTTGCCTCTGTTTCGGATGTTTTTGAGGTCCAGGCAGAATATGAGAAGGCAATAGAGAGCGCCCTGTCTGAAAAGGCCGATTCATTTGTGGTTGAGGCTTCCGAAGATATTGAACATGCAATCGATGACCTGAAGGGAAAATCCCTCGATAAGGCATCGTTCATCACCATAGCACCTCCCCTCTTTACCCTGCCGTCACAGGTCCCCGCGGGTATTGTCGGCAAGGCCCTGGACTTTGTGCGCATTAAGGAAGGATATACCCGGGTCGCAGAGAACCTGCTCGGCAACATTGTGATCGTGCAGGATGTGCGGGCTGCGCTTGAACTGCGGCAGAGCACAGACCAGTTCCTTCTGGTAACGCTTTCCGGCGAGGTGATAGAACCGTCAGGGGCTGTTATCGTCGGCGGGGAAAGAGGCATATTCCGCAGAAAGCGCGAGATACGGGAGCTCGAGCAGCAGATAGAAGAAAAGAAGGCTGCCATAGAGGCAATAAACAGTGAGATGCGGCTTGTTCAAGAGTCCATACAGCAGAAAGAGGAAGAGATAAGGTCGGTCGAGAATTCCCTGCACAGCTTTGAGAAGGAGATCTCTCTTGCACGCATGACCGTTGAGACCTATTTTGCCGATAAAGAGCGGATCGGCAAGAAGCTTTCCTATCTCACGATGGAACTGGAGCAGATCATCCGTGAAAAGGAATCCCTGAAAGGGTTCATGACCCATGCCGAGGCAGAGGCCGCTGCCCAGGAAGCGAAGAAGGCCGAAATGGAGCTGGAGATGCAGGGGCTTCAGGAAGGCATATCGCAGAAGAAAGAGGAGATAGAGCTGTTCAGGGCAGAGGTGACGGAACTGAGGATGCAGACTGCAACGAACCGTGAAAAGCTCGAGTCTGTCAGGAATGAGATGGAGGCATCTGTCAGCACGCGGGAAGAGCTCGGCAGGAAGAAGGACGAGGTCGGAAACGAGATCGGGTCGAATCAGGCAAGAATATCACAGAGAAAGGCCGAGATCAGGGACCATGAGGAACGGCTGAAGACACGGGTCACTGAGGCAGACAGCCTTGGCCAGGACATAACCAGGCGGAAAGATGAGATCGCCCTTGAGAATGAAGCGCTGTTTGCTGTTGACCAGGAGCTGAAGACCCTGAGACAGAATGCTTCTGCTACCACGGCAAGGATCAGTGAACTGGATGTTGCCCGCGCAGAGCACAAAATGCGCATAGAGAATATATCCGAGCATGTCATGACAAATTACGGGATGGAAATAGCCAATGAGGAGCTTCTGGAGATCACTCCTGAAGAAGAGGAGAAGGTCATTGAGCTGAGAAGCAAGATCCAGGAGATCGGCCCGGTGAACCTCGGAACGCTTGACGAGTATGAAGAGCTTCGCACGCGGTATGAGTTCATGACAAAACAGCAGGATGACCTGAACAGGTCCATCACGGAACTGGAAGAGGCCATAACAAAGATAAACAGCACCACACGGAAAAAGCTGAGAGATGCCTTCGAGGCACTCAGGACAAAATTTGCCGAGGTCTTTACAACACTGTTCGGCGGCGGCAGGGCAGAGCTTGTCCTTACGGATGAAAGCAATATCCTCGAAACAGGCATCGATATCATAGCCCAGCCTCCGGGGAAAAGGGTGCAGAACATCCACCTTCTTTCCGGCGGCGAACAGGCGCTTACAGCCCTGTCGCTCCAGTTCGCCAGTTTCCTTATCAAGCCTACGCCTCTCTGCATACTTGACGAGGCTGACGCGCCTCTTGATGAGTCGAATACCGAGCGGTATGCAAAGATGCTGCAGGGCCTTTCGCAGGAAACGCAGTTCATCGTTGTCACGCACAACAGGACCACCATGGGAGTTGCCCAGCATCTTTACGGCATCACCATGGAGGAAGCAGGCGTTTCCAAGGTGATATCAATGCAGTTTGCCGAGGTCTGACATGGACCATAGAAGTGCGCTCCGCGTAGAGGTGAACGGGCAGATATGCGGCAAGATGATCCTTGTCGAGAGTCTCGAGATCCTGGACATCAGCATGACCGGCATCAGATTCAATTGCATGCGGCGGGTGGATATGAACAGCCCGCACAGGATCAAGATAGAAAAGAACGATATCCTGGTGAACCTCAGAGGCACCATTGTGAGGGCCTCCTTTCGGGGGCTGCAGCAGATAGAAGAAAGAAGTCTGCCTGTGTATGAAGTGGCGATGCATTTTGACCATTTGACCGATGCTGACAAGCAGAGCCTCGAAAAGCTTATTGCCATCCTCTGTCATGAATGACCTTTCAGAACTCCTTCCCGGAAAAGTCTCCCTAGAACCTGAGGACCTGCTCTGCTACGGTTTTGATGCCTCAGGGCTTGAAGCGCCACCGGGGGCAGTTGTCTGGGCAGAGGATGTGCTTGATGTGGTCAAGGTCATGCATTATGCTCAGGAGCAGAACATTGCGGTCATCCCCCGGGGAGCCGGCTCAGGCATGACCGGAGGATCGATACCCGCCAAGGGAGCTATTGTTCTGAGCACCGAGCGGATGAACAGGATCCTCGAGATAGACCGGGAGAACCTCACGGTCCTTGTCGAGCCGGGCGTGATCAACGGCAAGCTGCAGCGGGAACTTGAGCGCCACCGTCTTTTCTTCCCGCCTGACCCCTCAAGCATGAACTTCTGCACGATCGGCGGCAATGTTGCCGAGAATGCAGGCGGGGCGCGCGCCCTGAAATACGGCGTGACCAGGGATTATGTGATGGGCCTTGAGGCAGTGCTCCCGGATGGAAGGATCATCACGACCGGAGTCAGGACCGCTAAAGGGGTTGTCGGTTATGATCTCACCCGGCTCCTTGTCGGCTCCGAAGGAACACTCGCTTTTATAACCAAGATCAGGCTTAAGGTGCTTCCTCTTCCAGAGGATGTCATAACCCTGCTTGCACTCTTCCATGAGCTTGAACCTGCCGGCGATGCTGTTCAGCAGATCATCTCGGAAGGCATTGTGCCGCGGACCCTTGAGTTCCTGGATGCCGAGACCATACGGGCAGTCGAGAACTATAAGACCATAGGTCTTCCCCGGGGGATCGAGGCAATGCTCCTGATCGAGCTCGACGGCGCACCCCCGGTCATCACGCGCGATGCTGAAAAGATAACCTCCCTCTGCAGAAAGCTTCAGGGAGATATCATTATGGCCGAGAACGAGCTCGCACGCCTGAAGCTTTGGGAAGCGCGCAGGGCCATTTCCCCCGCACTTTTCCATATCAGCCCCACAAAGATCAATGAGGATATTGTGGTGCCGAGGAGCAAACTGTCAGAAATGCTGAAAAGACTGAAGATGCTTTCTGAAACGACCGGGATAAAGATCGTGAATTTCGGCCATGCAGGCGACGGCAACATACACGTGAATCTTATGGTGGACAAGGCAAACAAGGAAGAGTATGAAAAGGCGCAGAAGCTTGTCCAGGATATATTCAGGATAACTCTTGAGCTTGGCGGCACGATCTCGGGGGAGCATGGGGTTGGACTGACCAAGCAGAACTATATTGCGATGGAGATCCACCCTGCAGAGCTTGAGCTCATGAAGAAGATCAAGCAGGCCTTTGACCCGAAGAACCTGCTGAACCCGGGCAAGATCTTCCCGTAATACGACGCTATTCATGGACAACATCCTTCTTGCCCTGGCCATTGTCTCTTCTGCCTGCTATGTCTTTGGCTATTACCGCATGCCTTTTTTGTTTGCAGGCCTCCTTCTTCAGATCGCCTATCTTTTCGTCCGGGGGATCGCGCTTGACCGCATGCCGCTGGTGGGGCCGCATGATACGCTCTTCTTCATGTCGGCCTCTGTCGTGCTTTTCGCCCTGCCTGTTGCCTGGAGGATGAAGGAGCGAAAGCGGGTCCTGAATGCAGCTGTCGGCATGGCTGTCTTTTTCATGGCCATGTCATTTCTGTATAAGCCGCACAACAGTCCGCTGCCGCCGGTGCTCAGGACATTCTGGTTTGAAACGCATGTGGCATTTTCATTTTTTTCATATGCGCTTTTCGGCATTGCCGCCATCCTTGGTGTCATGTTCATCATGAGCAGGGAGCGCGAGTTCGACCTGGTTCAGTACAAGATCAATCTTGTGGGATACTGTTTCTTTTCCGCAGCAATGATCTTCGGCGGCATCTGGGCATACCTTGCCTGGGGGACCTACTGGCTCTGGACACCCAAGGAACTCTGGACCGTGATCCTCTGGCTCTATTACAGCCTCTATCTGCATGCGCGTTTGAGACCGTGGTGGTCCGGAAGGCCTGTGTCTGTGATGTCTGTTGCCGGTTTTCTGATAGTTCTCTTTACCTATCTTGGGGTGAGCCTCTTTATGAAGAGCTCGCATTCTTTCTGAGGCAGTAATGAGTGATGCGTGATGAGTAACAGGAAAACACAAAGATGGATTTAATAAAAAAAATATTGGGGTTCTTCATCTCGCTCAGGACAGCCATCTGGCTCCTGATAGCGCTGATCTGTCTGCTCCTCTTCGGGTCGCTTGTCATGCCGAACCATGAGGAATTCCTCGCCCTTCATACGGTTGCGCTTTTTGACTGGATGCAGGAGATGCCGATGAGCATTACCTGGTGGTTATGGGCCTGCATTGCCGTGCTCTCGCTGCTTACTGCCAATACGCTGGTCTGCAGCGTCGAGTCGCTGCTCAGAAAACGGGAATCGCGGCAATGGCTCCTGATCATCTCTCCCCAGGTGATGCATATCGGATTTCTTTTTATCCTGCTTGCCCATCTCCTCAGCTCATACAACAGCTTTAAGGGAATTACCTATGCATACCAGAATTCAGTGTTCCAGCTGCCGAACAACCTTGAGGTGAGGTTCAACAAGGTCAATGCCGATGTTGATGCCATGGGATATGTAAAGGACTGGTCAGCAGATATAGAATATGTTAAAGATGGCAAAACGCTTTCTCAGGACAGGATACTTCCTAACAGCCCGTCGTTCAAAGAAGGCCTCGGCATCTATATCAAGACCGTGAAGGTGGCTCCCTTTCCCGTTGCAATGATCGAGGTGAGCAGGGAACCCGGCGCGCCCTGGGCCCTTGTCGGCGGCATCCTCTTCATGCTCGGCATGGTCACGCTGCTTTCCCTGAAGATCAGGCAGGAAGAACCCAATGAATCCTGAGAGGCTGTAACGGACATCTAATGCGGCCCTTGGCTCAGCGCCGCATTAGACTGCGGTTCACTGATTTTTCTTCGGGTCTTTAATTAATTGGCTCAGAAGCGTGAGCTGTTCCTGTTGAATTGAAATAAGTTCTCTCCATTGCTTCTCCAGAATATACGGGTATGGATCAAATGCCTCGCCGTATCTGATCAGAATAAATGAATTCAGGAATTCAAAAACAGGTATTGCATGAGCGGCCCAGGATATGCAATGCTATCCCTAAAGGGGGACTATTCATGGCTGCCTCCTATGTTTTCTTACAGCATGAGGCATGGTGCGAATAACAAAAATGAACCCATGAACAGACTGACACCATTCAGGATCGTTTTTTTCTACATCCTTGCAGGAGGCCTCTGGATCCTGTTTTCTGACAAGCTCCTCGCATCCCTCACGAGGGACCCTGATAAGCTCATACTGATTCAGACCTATAAGGGCCTCTTTTATATCGCTTTGACAGCTGCGCTGTTGTTTGTCCTCATCCGCAGGTACTCCCGTCAGCAGAAGGAGATCGAAGCTGCCCTCAGGACTGCGGTGGACCGGACCATTGAAGAGAGGAGCAGGGCAGACGCTATTGTTGCCGCGATCGGCGACGGCATAAGCATTCAGGATACGGACTTTAAGATCATCTACCAGAACGAGGCGCAGAAGAGAATCGTCGGAGACCACCTGGGTGAATACTGCTACATGGCTTATGAGAAGAGGGAAAAGGCGTGCGAAGGGTGCCCGGTCGGACTGTCGTTCGCGGACGGAGGCATTCATACGGTTGAGCGGTCTGCACCTACAGAAAGAGGTCTGATCCATGTCGAGATTACAGCATCGCCGCTGAGGGATGCAACAGGGAAGATCATTGCAGGCATTGAAGCGGTCAGGGACATTACCGAGAGGAAGAAAAACCTTGAAGATCTTAGGGCCATGAATGAGCGCATGAATGCAATACTGCAGACCTCTCCTGAGGCCATTATGACCCTCACCCCGGAAGGGATCGTAACTTTGTGGAACAAGGCGGCAGAGAAGATCTTTGGATGGACAGCGGATGAAGTGATAGGGAAGTTCTATCCTCTTGTTCCGGAAAATAAGCTTGCAGAGTTTCAGGCTACCGTGAAGAGAATGATGCAGGGAGAATCATTCTTCGACAGGGAGTTTATGCGTCAAAAGAAAGACGGTTCACCTGTCGTGATCAGTCTTTCCGGTGCGCCGCTTCGGGATGCTGACGGCAGGATTGTCAGTCTAATCGGTGTGTTGTCCGACATTACCGAACGCAAATGGATGGAAGAGGCGCTGAAAAAAAGCGCAAAGGATTACCGTCTGCTGTTCGATAGCAACCCCCATCCCATGTGGGTGTATGATCTTGAAACCCTCTCGTTCCTCGCTGTCAATGATGCAGCAGTCAAACACTACGGCTACACAAAGGATGAATTCCTGCACATGACCATTAAGGACATCAGGCCGCCAGAGGATGTTCCTGCGCTTCTTGAAAATATATCCCGTGTGACAGAAGGAATGAACGAGGCAGGCATATGGAGGCATAGGAAAAAGGACAACTCCATTATCTATGTTGAGATAATGTCGCATACCCTTGATTTCTCCGGCAGACAGTCAAAAGTTGTGCTCGCAAGTGATCTGACCGAGCGCATGAAACTTGAAGAGCAGCTGCGACATGCCCAGAAAATGGAGGCAGTCGGTCAGCTTGCCGGCGGGATCGCCCATGATTTCAATAACATTCTCACGGCAATCATCGGGTATGGCAACCTTCTCCGGATGAAAATGCGGGAAGATGATCCGCTGCGGATTGATGCGGATGAGATACTCAAGGCTGCTGAGAAGGCAGCAACCTTGACACAGAGCCTTCTTGCCTTCAGCAGAAAGCAGATCATCAGCCTGAAAGCGGTTGATCTGAACGAGATCGTGAGAAGAGTTGAGAAGCTGCTGCTGCGGGTCATGGGCGAAGATATTGAGCTCAAATCTGATCTTGCCAAAGAGAACCTGACAGTGCTTGCAGACAGCAGCCAGATCGAACAGGTCCTCATAAATCTTGCAACCAATGCAAGGGATGCCATGCCTGGAGCCGGGATGTTCATTATCGAGACGGAACTGGTGATGCTGGACAGAGAATTTCTCCATGCCCATGGCTATGGAAAACCCGGTCTGTACGCCCTTTTGTCTGTAGATGATACCGGGGAGGGTATGGATGAGTCTACACGGCAGAAGATATTCGAGCCTTTTTTCACGACTAAGGAGGTCGGCAAGGGTACCGGGCTTGGCCTCTCCATCGTTTATGGCATCGTAAAGCAGCATAACGGATATATCAATGTGTACAGCGAGATCGGTAAGGGGACGACATTCAGGATCTATCTCCCTATCGTAGAGGCTGAGATCAGTGAACTCAAACCTCCCGAACCGGCAGTAGCACGGAGGGGAACTGAAACCGTGCTTGTTGCAGAGGACGACGAGACCCTGCGAAAGCTGGTCAGCTCAGTTCTTCAGAACTTCGGGTATTCCGTGATAATTGCTGCAGACGGGGCTGAGGCTGTGGCGAAATTCATGGCTGATCAGGACAGGATCCAGCTGCTTATTCTCGATGTGGTGATGCCCAAAAAAAACGGCAGGGAGGCGTTCGAAGAGATCAAGGCAATACAGCCTGATGTCAGGGTGCTTTTCACCAGCGGGTACACTGCCAACATCATCCACAAGAAGGGCATAATTGAGGCAGGACTGAATTTTATCCATAAGCCGGTTTCTCCCAACGAACTTCTGATAAAGGTAAGAGAAATCCTTGATCAGTAAGCCTTTTTCTTGACAAACAATTCATGCAGTACCTATAATCTTAACCACTATGGACGAGCATTTACAGGAACTCTACGAACTGGGCAAAAAGCTCTTCGAAGAGGCAAAATACGGCGAAGCTGAGCCGATCCTGCGCGAAGTTATCAGGAAAAGCCCCCGCTATGCTGACGTGCATAACAAGCTCGGCGTCATCTGTAACCTCAACGGCGACCTGAAGGCCGCAGCAGGCCACTTTGAGAAGGCCCTTGAACTGAATCCGCGGTACACAGAAGCATCCCTCAATCTTGCAGTAACCTATAATGACCTCGGCGAGTTCAAAAGGGCCCAGGAGGTCTTTACCGTAGCAGCGCAGATCGCACATCCTGACCCGAACATGATCGATCCCTATATTGCCGGAAAGCTTGCAAACGAACATTTCAGGGTCGGCAATATGTATCTCGAATTCAATATGAACGACGAGGCGATCGAGGAATATCAAAAGGCGGTCAAGCTCCATCCGAAACTTGCTGATGTTCATACAAAGCTGGGCATCGCCCTGAGGAACAACGGCAAGACAGAAGAAGCGATCGTTCATTTTGTAAAAGCCAAGGTGATCAATCAGAACTACGGCCCTGCCTGGGTGCAGCTGGGCCTGAGCTATTATATGGAAGGTCTCACCGGTCTTGCGTTTGAAGAGTGGCAGAAGGCCCTTGAAAACAACCCGGATCTGAAGGAAGCAGAGAACTACCTCAAGCTCTTGAAAAAAGAGGAAAAATAACCTCCCGTGTCCCTGCTTGGCGTTAGGGATCTCAACATCTTCTTCCGGTCTGCAGCAGAACCCGTAAACGTCGTATCAAACCTCAATTTCGACATTAAAGAATCCGAGATATTCGGCCTGGCAGGCGAGAGCGGCTGCGGCAAGAGCATTACTGCCCTTTCTATTCTTGGCATCCTTCCTTCATCTGCCCGCGCTGAGGGAGAGATATCGTTCAAAGGGAATAATCTTCTCACGCTTGATCGGGAAGCGCTCAGGCGGATACGAGGCAACGAAATATCGATGATCTTCCAGGAGCCGATGACCTCGCTGAACCCTGTGCTTACCATAGGGTACCAGATAGCAGAGGTTCTGACGACCCATAAGGCCATGAAGAAGAAAGACGCCATGGACAAGGCAGTCGAACTCCTCAGGTCGGTCAGGATACCTTCTCCGGAGCTTCGTGCAAAAGAATACCCTCACCAGATGTCCGGCGGCATGAGGCAGCGCGTTATGATCGCCATGGCAATAGCCTGCAATCCGGCACTGCTCATTGCTGATGAACCGACAACAGCGCTTGATGTCACGATACAGGCCCAGATCCTTGAGCTGATCCAGGGGCTCAGGGAAGAAAAGAAGATGTCGATCCTTTTCATTACCCATGACCTTGCGATCATATCGGAGAATGCTGCGAGGGTCGGTATTATGTATGCGGGAAGGATCATGGAGCTTGCCGGGACAAGGGATATCTTCAGCAATCCGCGTCATCCCTATACCATGGGGCTGCTCGATTCCCTGCCTCAGCAGAAGGGCAAGGTCCTGAAGCCGATCCCCGGTTTTGTGCCGAGGCCTGAGGCGCTTCCTCCCGGCTGCAAATTCTCTGACCGGTGCAGCCATGTACGCGACTATTGCCGGCTGCAGGAACCGCAGCTCTCCGAGATTGCACCAATGCATTTTTCGCGCTGTATCAGGGCAAAAGAGATATCATGGAACTCCTGAACGTCCGGGGACTGACAAAACATTTTGCGATGTCCGGCGGCTTTGGCAAGGCCAAACAGGTGCTCAGGGCTGTTGACGGCGTCAGCTTTTCGATCAACGAAGACAGCGTTGTAGCGATCGTCGGCGAGAGCGGCTGCGGAAAATCAACGGTTGCCCGTCTCGTGCTCAGACTGATCGCTCCGACATCCGGCAGCGTTCTCTTTAAGGGCAAGGATCTTCTCAGCTTTAACAATAAAGAGCTCAAGACATTCAGAAAGTCTGCACAGATCATTTTTCAGGACCCCTTTGCATCGCTGAACCCCAGAAGAACGGTTTATGATACGGTCTCGGAACCCCTGGTGATCCATAAGCTTGCGGTACGCGCCGAAATGCGGGACAGGGTTGCTGCGATCCTCGGCAAGGTCGGTATGGGACCCGAGACCATGAGCCGCTATCCGCATGAGTTCAGCGGCGGGCAGAGGCAGAGGATCTGCATAGCACGTGCTCTTGCCGTTTCTCCTGAGCTGATCATTGCGGACGAACCCCTTTCTGCCCTGGATGTCTCCATACAGGCCCAGATTTTGAACCTGCTCCATGATCTCAAGCGCACGTCAAAGATAGCGTTTCTTTTTATCAGCCACGACTTGAGGGTTGTCCGGTATTTCAGCGACGAGGTCAATGTCATGTATCTCGGGAAGATCGTGGAGCATGCAAAAACAGAAGAACTTTTCCGGAAGCCGTATCATCCGTACACAGAGGTGCTGCTTGCCTCAGCGCCAAAGATAAAAAGCAATCAGCAGTCAGCAGTCAGCAGTCAGCAGATTACGGTCAAAGATTCTTCATTCCTTGCATCGCAGGGATCACGCATCACGGATTTAGGCGACGTGCCCAGTCCGGTCAATATCCCATCAGGCTGTCCGTTCCATCCTCGCTGTCCTAAACGCTTTGGCCCCTGCGACAAGGTCATTCCGGAACTGAAAGAAAAAGACGGGAGACTTGTGGCCTGCCATCTGTGGCATACGGTCTGATCAGGAACCCTTCACTGCGATGCCCTGTTGCTGATATGCTGCCTGAGTGTTGACACTGCCCGTATAATCTCCTCTGTTGCCGGAAGTATTGAGATGATCCTGTCGATATGACCACGCTCTGAGGCAAGTCTGAATGAGACCGGAAAATTGAGGTCATATATCCAGGTGAGCTGCATGATGCCAAAGTCATTGAGCGTTTTCAGATCAGAGATGCGGGAAAGCCTTTTCCCCGCAAGACATGCCAGTACATTATCAGAGTATTCCGGTCTGTCAGGCAGACCGAGGCCTGCAGCTGTTTCCCGCTCTGACGGAGCTTTTTCATAATATTCGGCAAATACGCGCCAGATATCGAGCTTGTCAGCATCACGGATCATCCTGAGAAAGAATTTCTTTTCCGGGTCGAGGCCTTGAGGGATGGCATAGGCATTATGGAATCTGACGGCATCAAGGACAAGTTCCTGCTCATCACGGGAAAGCGCGGCCAGCATCTTCCTTTCCGTGAGCACCTCTGCACCAAGCCTGCCGTGATTGACAGAGTCACTGTCTCTGAATGTCCGGTATTGCGCATACTGAGGGAATCTGCCTATGTCGTGCAACAGGCCGATAGTTTCGGCGATGAGCACCATATTCCTGTTCTGAAGTTCTGACTGAGCGATCGAAAGCATAGTTGCCGACACATTCAGGGAGTGCAGCTCTTTGAGGGTGTAATTTTTCGCTTCTTCTTTATTATCAGAAGCGAATGACCTGCAGTAATGTAAAAACTGCTGCTGAAGGTTCAGAAGATCAACAGGGTCCACGAAATAGCTGTCAGTTATTTACTGCTCAGAGCGAGCCCTTGGTAGAGGGAACGCCCTTGACCCTCGGATCAAGGGTCACAGCCTGCTTTAATGCCCTTCCCAGGGCCTTGAAGACCGCTTCTATGATGTGGTGCGTATTCCTGCCATACAATACGTTGACATGAAGGGTGATGCCTGCGCTGCCTGCAAAGGCCTGAAGAAAATCTTCGATAAGGTCAGGATCGAACTCCCTCAGCTTGCTCTTCTTCGGAAAAGCGACGTTGTACACAAGATATTGCCTGCCGCTGATATCAAGACTCACATGAGCCAATGCCTCATCCATGGGAACAGATGCCTGGCCGTACCGGGAAATGCCTTTCATGTCGCCAAGGGCCTCTTTGAGGACCTTTCCCAGGACAATGCCGGTGTCCTCGACTGTGTGGTGGTCATCGATCTCAACATCACCCTTTGCCATGAGCTTCATGTCAAAGAGACCATGCTTGCACATGAGGGTCAGCATATGATCAAAAAAAGGTATCGGCGTCTTTATCGTATATGATCCTGTTCCATCAAGCTTCATCTCAAGCGAGATCTGCGTCTCTTTTGTCTTCCTCTCGATCCGTGCTTTTCTCATAGTTCTCCCCTGTCCATGTCGTGAGTTATACGACCTTTTCGAGTGCCCTGAGAAACAGGACATTCTCTTTTGGCGTGCCGATCGTCACTCTGAGGCAGCCTGCAACTGCATCGCAGAGATCTCTGACCAGTATCCCTTTTTCAAGAAGCCGGTCATAGATCTTGCGGGGATCTTTTACCCTGAAAAGGATAAAGTTCGCCTCTGAAGGAAAAGGAGTTACCCCCTTTATATGCTCCATTGCTGAGATCATCCTGTCACGCTCCTCTGCTATCACCTGTATCGCCGCCTTCAGCGCTTTTTTCTTTTTCAGCGCCTCGATGGCAACAGCCTGGGAAAGCGCATTCACATTAAAAGGCAGTCTCACCTTGTTCACCTCACCGATGATCTGCTCATCGGCGATCAGAAAGCCGAACCTGAGGGCTGCAAGGCCGATCTTGGAGAGTGTCCTCATGATCACCAGGTTCTTATAGTCCTTCAGCAGGGGCACAAAACCCTTTTCGCTCGAAAAGGGCTGGTATGCCTCATCAACAACTACCAGGCCTTTTGAGGCCTCAATAATCTTCAGGATCTTTTCAGAGGAAAAGCAGTTGCCTGTGGGATTGTTCGGGGTACTCAGAAAAACGATCTTAGGTCTTTCTTTTCTGAGGGCTGCCATCATAGGGTCAATATCGATATCAAAATCCCGGTCAAGGGGGATCTCTTTTTTCTTCTCGCCAAGGGCCTGGCTGATGATCCCGTACATGGAGAAGGTCGGCACAGGGTACAGGACCGGCCCTCCAAAGGCGGCGATGAGGTAATAGATGAGCTCATCAGAGCCATTGCCCTGGAGCAGGTTCTGCGGTCTTACACCAAGGTCTTTTGCAAGGACTGCCTTCAGCGCCTTTGCCTCAGGGTCAGGGTACCGGTTCGTCCGGATTTTTTTGACAGCTGCCAGTGCTTCGGCAAACCCATACGGGCTTTCATTGGCATCAAGCTTTATTCTGCAGGAGATTTCCTTTGCCTGGTATGCCCTGAGTGAAGCAACCTCTTTTTTAACAAGCCTGCGTATGTCCATGGTTCGTGGATTATATCACAAAAGCAGGAAGTCGAAACAGGAGGGGGGAAAGGGAACGATGCGAAAAGAACTTACCGGATCCTTCTGCGGTCCATGATGTAGATGCTCTTTGCAAATGATTTTGCATACTGCTTGAGCTCTGCCACCTTCTGGGATATCTCCATAGGATCCCTGACAAGGGTGCGGTCCGTGTTGACCACAGCCAGAGAGACGGTCATGATGCCGAACATGGCAGGTTTGTCATTCCTGTCTATTGAGATAATAAATCCCTTCTTGGCGTCCTCAGGATCATAGTGAGCGGGAATGCCCTTATCGAACTCCTCGATGATCTGGGTGCATATTTTCTGGATCCTGTCAGGCGAACAGATGATCACAAAATCATCGCCGCCGATATGTCCGAGGAAATCCTCAGGCGCGCCGTATTCCTTTTTGATGGCGGTCAACATCTCCGCCATCCATTTGATCAGGTCACTGCCCCGCGCATAGCTGTACCGGTCATTGTATGCCTTGAAATTGTCCAGGTCTACGAGGCAGAAGGAGAAACTCTGCGTCTCATTGAGTCTCGTGAGCAGTTCTTTCTCTATTGCCAGATTTCCCGGCAGTTTTGTCAGGGGGTTGGCATCAAGGTTGATCACCTCAAGTTCCTTGAGGCGTGACGACATCTCTCTAAAGGATATCGCCAGGTCTGCAAGTTCATCCGCTCCCTTGATCTCGGGAATACTGTCAAAATCTCCGCTCCTGATCATATTCGTCGCCTCTTTCAGCCTCTCGATAGCAGCATTGAGATGATTCGTCAGGAGTGTGGCAAAGAGGAGGCCAAAAACAAAGGATATTGCGCTCAGCACGATCATGATGAGCAGAGCCCGCTCACTCAGGGCATTCGACTTATTAACATGCAGGTCCTGCTGGGATTTGATCCTCAGGTCCATGTCTTTGAGGGCAAGGAGGATCTTGTTGAAATGCGATTTCAGGTCATGGCCTGATATCTCTTCCGCTTCCCGGCTCTTATGATCCTTAATGAGCTGTATCTCTCTGGTAAAAAGGGTGTTGTATTTCTCATGAAGGGAAACGAGCGTTTCGACATTGACGCCGAGGTATGTCTCAGTCCTGCTGATATCACCAAGAAGGTTCCTGAACTCCCTGCTCCGTGTCCAGAACAGGTTCTCTGCATCCTGCTGCTGGAGCATGAGAGACCTTTTTTCATACAGATCCTGGGCAAGTATGCTGTCATTCAGGCGCGTCAGCTTTTCATTGACCGCAATGGAATTAAAGACGATCGTCTTCGTAATGGCGCTCAGCTCCCTAAGGCTGAAAATGGCATACATGCCGACAAGCAGCGTAAAGGATATCATCACGATATATCCGAGAAAGATCTTTTGCCGTAAGGAAAAATTCATATCGTTTCTTCGCTCGTGTTGAACCGGGGATGCTCATAGAGCGTTACCCTGTTCCTGCCTGATTCCTTGGATTTATACAAAGCCGCATCTGCCAGTTTTGTCACAGCCTCTATTGTATCACCATCCGCAGGAAAAGTTGCCACCCCGCCGCTGACCGAGACAAAACCGAGGGGCTGTTTCTCCCGGTGCTTAAAGGGGGTGGCCTCGATCATCTTCCTGATCTTTTCTGCATACTGCGCTGCCCCGTGCTTGTCAGTGTTGGGAAGCATCACAATGAATTCCTCGCCGCCGTACCGTGCCACGACATCCCGGCTCCGTGTATGTTTCTTCAGAAGACTGCTGAGCTCCCTCAGGAGATAATCTCCCTCGGCGTGGCCGTTCTGATCGTTGTATTTCTTGAAATGGTCAATGTCGAACATAAAGATCGATATGGGGAAACTATAGCTGAGTGCCTTCTGCACCTCATCCAGCGACCGCTCTGCAAAATATTTTCTGTTATAGAGCTTTGTCAGAGCATCAGTATTCGCCTCATCCTGGGCAGTCGAAAGCCTTTCACAGTTCTGCAGGGATATTGCAGCAAGGTCTGTCACCATCGCGATAAGGCGTTTTTCGTCTCCCGTAGGATTGAGGAGCCTGCCAAGACCGAGTATGCCGATCAGCCGCCCCCTTGAGATCATCGGCGCAGCATGCATCATCTGGCCGTCTAAAGCCTTTGTCCCGGTCCCATTGTTCTCCTGGGCAAGCATCATCTTCAGCTTGGCTGCCTTTCCTATGAGACCTTCGCCGACAGCGAATGAAACAGACTCTTTTCTTTTTGATCCGTATGCAGCCTCGAGCGTCAGCACGCCCGCTGCTTCATTATAGATGTAGGCTTCAATGCAGTCAGTATTGACCAGATCTTTCGTGACCCTGATAACGGATGATATGGTCTCGTCAAAGGTGAGGCTTGAGTTCAGATGCTTTACGGTCTCCGGTATGCGGACAACAAAATAGGCATATTTCTCATTCTGCTTTTTCAGCTCATCGACCTGCCGCCGGATTTCGTTCTTCGCGGCTTCTGACAGGGACAGCTTTTTTTCAAATTCTTTCTGCTCGTTCAGGAGCCTCTTCTTTTCAAAGATGCCGCCGGAAGCCTTGCCGATGAAGAAAAAAATGATCCCGGTTAGAGCTGCGATAACAAGGGCATAGGCTGTTTGAGTTTCAGCCAGCAGTTCCATCATACGCGTCCTTATCCTTCGGCCGCATGGAACCGTGGCGTACTCTGCATCATAGCATTAAGGCTGTTCTGCTTATTTCTGACTGCCGCACGTTGGACATTGAGGGTCCTTGAACCCCTTGAAGGTCCTGAAACTCATGTCATTGCCTGACCAGACAAGCAGTTTGCCCTTTAGCGGCTTGCCGATGCCTGCAAGATATTTGAGGGCCTCCATTGCCTGCAGGGTGCCTATTACGCCAGGGGTCGCGCCGAGCACCGGAAAGACCTCTTTAGGAGGGGATTCAGGGAAATAGCATCTCAGGCACGGCGTCTCCGGCGACTTGATGAACGTAATCCTGCCGTCGAGCCCCCAGATGCTCCCATGTACCAGAGGGATATTCTTCCGGATCGCGGATTCATTGAGCAGATACCGGGTAGGGAAATTGTCCATGCAATCAAGGATAAGGTCAGCCTTCCCGACCAGTTCATCCACATTCTCTGCAACGATCTTGTCCGTGATTGCTGTTATGGTAATGTGAGGGTTCAGCTCTTCAAGCGTCTGCTTTGCGGAAATGGCCTTGTTTGTGCCGATCCGGTTATGGTTATGCAGTATCTGGCGGTTGAGGTTCGACTGGTCAGGAGAGTCAAAATCGCAGATGCGGATATTGCCGACTCCGGCTACAGCAAGGTAAATCGAGACCGGAGAACCGAGCCCACCGGCTCCGGCGATAAAGATCGTTGAGTCCTTGATCTTTGCCTGGGTTTCTTCTCCCCAGCCTTCCATCATCATCTGGCGGGTGTATCTGCTGATCTCTTCCGGTGTGAATGCCATACCTTCCCTCCCCTTCTGCCTCGTGCTGCGGCAAACATGCTAATATAAATTGAGGCCGCAGTTGAAAAAAGTATAGCAGATGACTGAACGAACCTTCAATACATTGCAGGGACTATGGCAGAAAGCATAATTGACCTTTTCCGCAAGACAGCATCAACCTATCCCGATGCTATTGCCTTTCACTATTACGGTAACGGTTGGCAGACCGTTACTTACCGCGAGCTTGCCGACAGAGTAACGAACCTTGCATCGCATCTGATACGGTCCGGGGGCAGAAAAAATGACCGTATTGCAGTCATCGCCGAGAATCGGCCTGAATGGTCTGTTGCGTACCTTGCGATCCTTTCTTCAGGCTGCATTGTCGTACCGCTTGATGCACAGCTTGCTCCGGCAGAAGTTCAGACTTTACTGAATGACGCAGAGGCGCATGTCGTCCTGCACAGCAATAAGACAGCCGGACAGATTGCGGGTTATGCAGAGCATTTCCGGAGATCTTCCGGCAGGGACCTCCTGCTCATTGATTTTGACAGCACTGACTACAGGGAAATAGAAAAAAAGCCTCCAACCGGATCCCTGCCTGCATGCGACCAGGACGATATCGCATCAATAATATATACATCAGGCACAACAGGAAATCCCAAGGGTGTCGTTCTCACCCACAGGAACTTCTGCTCAGATGCCCAGGCCCTCATTGAGGCACGCATTGTTTCGCATGAAGATAATGTTCTTTCCATCCTTCCTCTTCATCATACCTATGCATTCATGTGTACCCTCATGGTACCGCTGTTTCTCGGGGCTTCCATAACGTACCCCCTGAGCATGAAAGGCCCGGACATGATTGCTGCCATACAGGGAAAGGGTGTCAGTGTGGTGATCGGTGTGCCGCAGCTGCTCGGCATGATCAGAAATAACATTATTGCCAGGATCAATGCCCTGTCCAAACCGCTCCGCTTTCTTCTGACTAAACTGACCGCTTTTTCAGGAGCTGTCAGAAAAAGGCTCGGCATCAACCTCGGGAAGTTGATATTCAGATCTGTGCACAGGAGTTTCGGAAACCGATTTCGGTTCTTTACGAGCGGCGGCGCCAGGCTCGATCCTGCTGTCATGGAAGATCTTGAGGCGTTAGGCTTCACGGTACTTGAAGGCTACGGCCTCACTGAAACCTCGCCCGTCGTTACCTTCAATCCTGTTGAAAAGCGGAAACCCGGTTCTGCTGGCAAGCCGCTTCCCTCTGTTTCGATCAGGATTGCCCATCCCTCAGATGCCGAAGAGGGAGAGATAGAGATAAAGGGGCCGATGGTCATGAAAGGCTACTACAACAGGCCTTCTGCAACTGCCGAGGTGCTGCATGACGGATGGTTCAGGACCGGAGATATCGGCAGGCTTGACCATGAGGGGTATCTTTTCATTACCGGCCGCTCTAAAGAGGTTATTGTTCTGAGTTCAGGCAAGAACATCTATCCCGAAGATGTCGAAAGAATGTATCTTTCATCAAAGCTGATCAAGGAGATCTGCATCATGGGAATTGAGCGTCAGGGGATAACAGAATCACTGCATGCCGTGATTGTCCCTGATTTTGAGCATGCCAGGCAGGCTGCCATCTCAAACCTCTATGATGCAGTTAAGTGGGAGATAAATGCCCTTTCCGGAGCTCTGCCTTCCTATATGAGAATACAGGGGTTCACGCTTCAGAAAGACCCCCTGCCCAGGACGCCTCTCGGCAAGTTGCGGCGCTTTATGATCAAAGCCGCTCAAACACAACCTGAGCCAAAAAAGCAGGGTGTTTCTGATACCCCGGAGGCCTTGTTTGCAGAGGATACCGGCAGCAAAGTGCTTAAGGCCCTCAGGAACGTATCGAAGAAAGATCAGGAGATACAGGCAGATGACAATCTTGAGCTTGATCTCGGCCTTGACTCACTCTCCAAAATAGAACTTGTCGTGGCGATCGAAGCAGCCTTTTCCCTGAAACTCCCTGAGGATTTCATGTCTGATATCCATACCATCAGGGAACTCATCGAAAAGGTCAAGGCTTCTTCAGGCTCGCCCCGGGCAGCAGGGGCTGAAAAGACCGGCTGGAAAGAGATCATATCAGCAGACCCTGAAGAGCAGATAGTACTTGAGAAGCCTGAATTGATGATGCTTCCGTCAAAAATAGTGTTTGCCGTCATGAAACTTCTCGTGAAGTTTCTTTTTCGTCTCGAAACGCGGGGGCTTGAGAATATCTCTGCTTCCGGGAATTTCATCATTACCCCAAATCATGCCAGCTATCTTGACGGATTTGTTGTCGTGCTTTCATTGCCCTTCTCTGTATTCAGAAACCTGTATCTGCTGGGAATCAGCGATTTTTTTACCGGCACGTTAAAGGGCTGGTTTGCAAGAAGAGCCCATATAATCCCCATTGACTCTTCTGCGTACCTGAGCCGGGCGCTTCAGACATCTGCCTATGTGCTCAGAAATGCACGTTCGCTCTGCGTTTTCCCTGAAGGCGGAAGGTCGCCTGACAACACGCTCCTTGAGTTCAAGAAAGGAGTAGGCATTCTCGCAGTTGAGATGGGAATACCTGTTGTTCCTGTTTATATCAAGGGAGCGTTTGAGGCCCTGCCGCGGGAGGCAGCATGGCCAAAGTTCAAAAAGATCACTGTCACCTATGGAACGCCGCTTTCTGTAAAGAACGTGGATCTTTCGAAGAAACCTGTTGGCATGGATGACTATCAGTATTTCGCATATCTGATACGGGAAAAGGTGAAGGAACTGTCAAAATCAGCTTAGACTTCTGGTCTGCCCGTACCGTTTTTCCTGATTCCGCTGATAATAACGCTCAGTTTCTTTATCAGCGACTTAAACATGCCGCGGCCTTTTCCTGCAGAGCTGTTGAGTGAGGGATAAATGGTGATACGTCCATGCTTGTCAGCCTCGTATGTCCTGCATCCCATGAGAAAATTATAGCAGAGAAAAATGGAGAGTCAAATTAATATTGCTTCATGTATGCCCTCAGCAGTTTTTTCATCAGTTGTAATACATGCTGATCAGGGGGTTTTCTTCCCTCAGCATCGTCCCGGGTCGTGTTATGTTTTTACCCGGCCCATTGCTTTACATTTCTCCGGTAATTCCTGTATCTTTTTATGATGATCGATCTTCATACACACACTATTTTCAGCGATGGAGAGCTGATACCTTTTGAGCTGGTAAGAAGGGCTGAGGCAATAGGATACAGGGCCATCGCCATTACAGACCATATGGATGCATCCAATCTTGACCTCATTATCCCGCGTATCGTAAAGGCCATCGAAAAACTCAGATCCCATATTTCGATCGATGTGATTCCCGGCGCAGAAATAACCCACGCACCGCCTGAGCTGATCGCTGACCTGGTAAAAGAGGCGCGTGCGCTCGGCGCAAAGATCGTTGTTGTGCACGGCGAGACGATTGCTGAACCGGTGCTGAAAGGAACGAACCGGGCAGCCATCGAAGCCGGCGCTGACATCCTCTCGCATCCGGGAATGATCAGCATCGAGGACATGCTCCGCGCCAAGGAAAAAAATGTTACTCTTGAGATTACGGCGCGCCGCGGCCATGCATTCACCAACGGCTATCTGGCAAAAGAAGCGATCAAGTTCGGTGTGCCTCTCTGCATCAATACAGATGCGCACAGCCCGTCTGATCTCATCACAAAAGAACATGCACGGAACATCCTGCTCGGTGCCGGCATCGAGGAGAACAGGGTAGATTCCATATTTGAAAGTTCCAAATCACTTGTAGATAGAGTCCTAAGGAGGAGCAATGCCTAAAGCGATAAAAAAGAAGTCTGTGCTCAAAAAAGAGGTTGATACCGAGATACAGGTAAGGGACAGTTTCGAAGGTATAAAAAATGTCTTCGAGCAGAAGCAGAAGCTGCTCGTGAGCTACGGGCTGATTGCGCTCAGCGCGGCAGTTGTCATCGGCGGCATCGCTGTTTACCGGTTCAATGCCAATGATAAGGCCCAGCAGTTGGAGTACGAGGCATACAAGACTTACTACAGCTTGTATCAGAAGACGCCTCTTGCCGGCCAGGAAAAGGCGCAAAAAGCCCTTGAACTTTTCCAGCAGGCGTATGAAAAGAAAAAATCACCAAGAGTCCTTCTCTTCATTGCTGACACATACGCCGAGATGGCAAAGTACGATGAGGCTTTAAAGGCGCTCGATGAGTTCACACAGCGGTTTGTTCGTGAAGAGGCCCTTATCCCCCTTGCTTATCAAAAAATGGTTGCGCTTCAGCTCAAGAAAGGGAGTAAGGAAGAGGCATTAAAGACCCTGGACAGGATTTCTGCTGCAGCCGGCGATATGCTGAAGGACTTTGCCCTGATCCAGAAGGCAAGAATGCTCGAGCAGGATGGCAAGAAGGACGAGGCAATGGCAAAATACAAGGAACTTGCAGAGAAATATCCCCAGTCGCCCTATGCTGAGGAAGCAAAGACAAAATCCGGCGAGAAGAAAGCAGGATAAAATAAAAGACCGATCAGACCTTTCGTGTTTTTCTGGATTTGGCGCTCTTCCTGTCGGTTGCAGCGCCTTTCTTTTTGCCTGAAACGGCAGAGGCCTTCACTTTCCTGTGCGAGACCTTTTTCATAAGGGCCCTGTCGAGATTGTCCAGGCTGAAAAGATCCTTCGGAGGCAGATAGATCGAGCTTCCTTTCTTGAGAGGCATGATCTTTTCCATGGCGTTCAGGGAAAGAATTACCGGAACCGGTATCCCCGTCTTTCCTGAAATGCTCTTAAACGTATCACCCGACTTCACGGTATAGCGGTCAATGGTAAACCGTTCTGCTTCAGGAATGGAAGCGAGCTTCTCCATAAACATTGCGAGCGATCCTTCAGGGATCTTCAGAATATACCGCTCTGCATCCGGCGGTGTACACCATCTCCTGAGCTCAGGATTCAACCTCCTGACCTCGTCAAGCGATATGCCGGCGCATTCAGCTACCACCGCCAGATCAATGGGAGAAGTTATCTCAATCTCATCATAGCTTAAGGGTGTCTGATACTCTATTGCTTCAAACCCGAACTCCTTGGGATTAGAAGCTATCATGCTTGCAGCAATGAACCTTGGAACATACTCCTTTGTCTCAGCTCTGATATGCTTTGTATCCAGAAGGTCCCAGTAGTCGTCCGCATTGCTCTTCTTCATTGCCCTCATGATCTTACCCTCTCCTGCATTATAGGCAGCCATGGCAAGGTTCCATGATCCGAACATGCCGTGAAGGTCTTTCAGGTAGTCTGCCGCAGCCTCTGTAGATTTCACAGGGTCGCGTCTTTCGTCTTTCCACCAGTTTATCTCAAGGCCGTATCTCTTCGCTGTTGATGCGATAAACTGCCAGGGACCTGCAGCATGGGCGATGGAATAAGCATTGGTGCTGAAACCGCTCTCTATGAGCGACATAAAAACAATATCTTCAGGAACATCTTTTTTTCTGAGGATATCCTTCATAACCTCAAGATACTTGCCTGATCTGCTCAGATACAGGGCAAATCTGTCCTTGATCCTGTTGGCAAAAAGGCTGATATTTCTATCAACAGCCCTTGACGCGGTCTTATTATCAGCATAAGGCACGAGGAGCGGAGGCGCCTGCAGGACAATGCTTTTCTGGGACAGATCAACGGGCTGAGGCTCTTGACTATCCTTTTCTTCCGATGCTATTGCCGGTAAACTTATAAGCAGAAGAAAAGATAGAATGGAAACAAGATGGATGAGTCTTTTCATTGGTATTATTCTCCTGTTAGCACCCGTCCTTTGTCAAGCATATCGAGGTTTTACATATCATTAACTTTAGATAATCAGATGCCATGTCAGGCAACTTATCAACCATGAAAAAACCAAAAACTCTAAGCCCCGGCATGGACCGGAAAAGCTCATCTGAGAACTCGTAGCTGCTAAACACGGTAATCATTGACAAGGGCAAAGTCCGGGCTCCAAAATAGAACCGGAAAATCATGGGCCTGAAAACAGCAAAAAGTATCTACGCCATCTTCAAAGAGAAAGATCTGACACTTTCTGTTGCAGAGTCATGCACGGGCGGCCTGATCTGTCATTATCTTACGGCTGTCCCCGGTGCAAGCAGTTTCCTGCAGGCAGGCGTTGTGACCTACTCAACTGAATCGAAAAAAAGAATTCTGGGAATCCCTGAAAAAGTCCTCTCCTGTCACGGGATCGTGAGTGAAGAAACCGCCCGGCAGATGGCCGAAAGAGTCCGTGCACTTACAAAAACAGATATTTCGGTCTCAACAACAGGCAATCTCGGACCTGATGTCCTTGAGGAGAAGCCGAAAGGTCTTGTCTTTGTTGCGATAAGCTCAAGAACAGGAACGGTCTCAATAAAACTGCAGCTGAAAGGGACAAGGGCACAGGTCAAAGAAAAGGCTGTTGTCGCTGCCCTGAAATTCCTTGCCGAGGTGGTCAGCAATGGCTGAACAGATCCCGGCTGCAATCAGGAAAGAGGTCGAAGAACTCGTCAGGGAGCTCAATGACCACAGCTACCATTATCATGTGCAGGACAGGCCCCTTATTTCCGATGCTGAATACGACAGCCTGTACCGCAGTCTTAAAGACCTTGAAGAGAAATATGGATATGTTCTGCCGGACTCGCCCACGCAGCGTGTCGGCGCTGCGCCCTCCGAAAAGTTTGAGAAGGTGAAACATACAGAGCCGATGCTCTCTCTTGACAATGCCTTTTCCTACGAGGAACTCAGGGAATTTGACAGAAAATTGAAACGCCTCCTGGATGCGGATACAGAAATAGAGTATACCGTAGAGCCCAAGATAGACGGCCTGGCTGTGGAACTCTCCTACCATGACGGCAGGCTCCTGAAGGCATCAACACGCGGCGATGGATATGAAGGAGAGGACATTACCCATAACATAAGGACCATAAGGTCATTGCCGCTAAGTATCAGTAAGGCCCCGGTTCCGGATGAGATCGATATCCGCGGTGAAGTTTATCTGGATATTGTCGAATTTGAGAAGCTGAATCAGCAGAGAGAAAAGAGCGGTGAGCCTCTTTTTGCAAATCCGAGAAATGCTTCAGCTGGAAGTGTGCGGCAGCTTGATCCCCGGATAACTGCATCACGCAAACTTCATCTTGCCTGTTATGGCCTTGGCGCGATCAAAGGTCTGAGTTTCAAGAGCCAGACAGAGTTCATGGCATGGATGAAGGAGCTCCAATTCCCTGTGCCGGCAAAAATGGTACGAGCAGAGGGCATCGAGAAGGTGATCGAGGCAATCCGGCAGTTTGAGCAGGAGCGGGATTTCCTTCCTTTTGAAACAGACGGGGCCGTAATAAAGGTGAATGACCTCAGCCTTCAGTTGAAGCTGGGCGTCAAGACACGCGAACCGCGCTGGGCAACCGCGTACAAGTTCAAGGCTCATCAGGGCACTACCAGGGTGAAGGAGATCCACGGGAGTGTCGGGAGAACCGGCGTAATTACACCTTACGCGGTCTTTGAACCGGTCAGGATAGGCGGCGTCACCGTGTCCCGCTCAACACTTCATAACTGGGACGAAATACAGCGGAAGGACATAAGGATCGGCGATATGGTGGTTGTTGAGCGGGCGGGTGATGTTATCCCCCGTGTTGTGATGGTTCTTAAGGAAAAGCGCACCGGGCAGGAGCAGGCCGTTCCAGTACCTGAGAGATGTCCTGCCTGCGGCTCTGAGGTTGTCCGGGAGGAAGGAGAGGTTGCGGTCAAATGCGTTTCTCTCCACTGTCCGGCACAGGTTCAGGAGAAGATCATCCACTTCACATCGCGGGGCGGCATGGACATAGAAGGCCTCGGGGAAAAGAATGTGGAGCTTCTCTTTTCCCGGGGGCTGATCAGCCATTTTGAGGACATTTACCGTATCAAAAAAGAAGATCTGCTCAAGCTTCCGAGGTTTGCTGAAAAATCCGCTCAGAATCTGATAGACGCAATTGAAAGATCGAAGAATGCAACTCTTGCCAGATTTCTTTTCTCAATCGGCATTCTCCATGTCGGTGAGTATGCAGCAAAACTCCTTGCCAGAAACTTCAGGAACCTGGACGAGCTTTATCATGTCAGGAAAGAGTCGATCCTCGGCATCAGGCAGGCAGGAGAAAAGATCGCGACGTCTGTGTGCACTTTTTTCAATGATCAAAAGAACATTGACCTGCTCAATTCCATAAAAAAGCTCGGCATGAATCTCTCAAACCCTGACTATACAGCAGGGACAAAGAACAATCTTGTCTTCAGCGGCCTGACCTTTGTTATTACCGGTTCTTTGCCAAGATCGAGAAAAGAAGTGGAGGATCTCATCGAAAACAACGGCGGACATGCAGCATCTGCTGTTTCTGCCGGCACTGATTATCTGGTGGCAGGTGAAAATGCAGGTTCAAAGCTCGACAAGGCAAATAAACTTGGCGTAAAGACGATATCCTATGAGAAACTATTAGACATGATAGATCGCGATAAAGGACAACAGAGATTATTCTGACCTTCATGAAACGACTGACTGAAAAAGAGCTGAAAGAGGCGCCGGACTACGAAGAACTTAAATGGTACAAAGGCGTGCCGGTGATTGCAGCAGCCTTTGGAGAGACATGGAAGCGGCTGAATGACACACAGGACTATACGGATGCCGACTACTTTGTTGTTGTTGACGAAGATGACCGGGGATCTTTTTTCGGCACGTATGCTGACGACGAACCTATAGAACCGAGCAACTGAAACGATTATCAGCTCTCCGGCGTCACCGGCTGCTGAACCGCAGATACATTGCCAGTCGCCTCTTTTACTTCAGGCTTGAAATCATTCTTGAATATGGTGAGCACAATATGGGGGATGGCCTCGGCAAGATATGCGACTACGGTCGCCCAAAAAGCCATCATAAGAAGAACCTTCAGATCTCTCACTTGATCGGTAACAATCGCATTCAGCAGGTAACAGAAGGTAAAAAATAGTCCCCAGGCGATCGGCGCAACAAATGCTATCAGAATTAATATGCGGTGAGGTTTGTTCGCTGCAAGCTTCCAAACTCCTGCGGCAAAAAGGAGATAGGGGACAAAGACGCGAACTGCATCGAACATATGTTTTATGATGAACGCATACCCCTCTTTATTAAAGATCGAAAAAACGAGCAGACCAAGGAACCACATGATGAGAGGAAAGAGCAGAGATAATTGAAAGAATCTTGATTGTGTCATATTTTATGAGATAACTTTATAAGCCAATAACCAGATTGTCAACGTGAAATTACAATTATAATTTCGGTTATTTATTGAATTTTGCGGAGTAAATGCTTCATGCATATTCTATAAACTACCATCACAAGGGGAAGCGGCATGCCACTTCCCCTTGTGACGTCTACTACTGTCCCTCTCCCCCAAGAAGCCTACGCGCCAAAGGTATACTTTGTTCCTGCTGTGTTCAAGGTGAAGGCGTCCGGCATTTCCCTGCTCAATGCCACCATCGCCCTGAACCCGGTACAATGGGTTCCCACGATATGGTCGGGCTTCATTGCCTTGATATCGGCAACAGTATTCTGAATAAGTTCAGGCTTCGCAACAATAAGATGGAAACCTCCCATGATCGCGTGCACCTTCTCGGTTCCGGTGACCTTCTGCGCATGCTTCACCGTATTAACGATCCCGCAATGAGCACAACCGGAAAGAACAACCAGGCCTTTTCCTTTTACGTTAAAGAAGACGGCCTGCTCACCCTGAAAATTATCGGATTCGATCTTGTCCCCGCGCTTTATCTGCTGACTCAGCGGAATTTTCTCATAGCTCGTGACCCTTTCTATGTTTCCGCTAATGTAAGCACCGGGAATGATCTCAATCGGGGTCTTCGCCTCCACAACCTTTACGCCAAGGGCTTCGATATCTTCTTTGCTCAGCTGCCCAAGATCTGTAGGTTCTGATGCTCCGGGGCGCAGTGTATATCTCCGGGAAAAGGCCTCCTCGCCTACATAAAATGGCGTTCCAGTGGCAATCTTGGACTGGTTCTGTTTGAGGATACTGATTGCGCCGGTATAGTGATCGTAATGGCCGTGGCTCAGGCTGAAGGCGTTTGTCTTTCCGATATCAAGACCCAGAAGCGCGATATTGTTCAGCACGCTCGTCGGGTCAAGCCCGAAATCGAACATGCAGGCGCTTGTCTTTCCGCCAACAATAGTCTCGATATAATAAGAGAGCCCGTGTTGCGCACCCATTGATTTCCCGGCAACTGAGCGAAAGCGCTTTGTGATCTTGGTATCCGGTTCATTCGTGTCATAATAGTTGTCTGCCAGGATCCATATTGTCAGCTTATCCACTTCGGTGGCACCCGTGGCAGCCACTGCCATTGCCCCGCTCCTTAATGCCTCTCCGGCTGCGACCAAAACGCCGGTTGCTGCTGCGTACTTAAGAAAATCCCTGCGGTTTAATCCACTTTCCATCTCCATAATGCACCTCCTTAGTGTTTTTACATCTTCTTAACCAAAAGAATGGCCGCATACCGGAGGGGCGGGGAAAATATATTCCCCTCCGGTATGCGCGTTGTCTACTTGGCCCGTTTCCAGACCTGTGTGTTCTTTCCGCCACCACCAATGGACGGGGCGGGGTTTATGATCTTCATGTCGTCTCCAATGACGGTCACGGGCCGCTTCTGATCCTGGCCATCCCAGTTGGGGAACGTGCTGCCCACAATGTGCAGATTCAATATCTGCTCCTTATCGCCTGTCACTGTGTACGTGCCAATAGCGGCAACGGAACCGTCAACAACAGCCTTGTATTCCTCAGCGGTTCCTTTTGTGCGGACGTTGGAAGCGAATTTAGGCAGGCTTGACCTCATCAGGGTCATAGAAAAATGGCCATCCGGTGTCAATAGCATGGATCCTCTGGGGTTAGGACCGAACGGCTCGAGCCTCTTGCCGTCTGTCTCGTTGTAGAGTTCGACGAGAATCCAGCTTCCCTGCACGCCTTTCTCCTGTGCCCAGACCTTCGATGCTCCAAACAACATTCCACCTGCAAGTACAGCAACAACCAGCAATACGCTTAGCACTTCCTTAATTGAACGTTTCATAGGTGTTTCTCCTTTCACTGAGTGCATTTCTTCCCAAAAAAGGAAGATTGTTAAAAACTGTGTTGCACTGTCTACACCTCAACCATTTACAGACCTTCCCCTCCCTTCTAATGACGTAATAGATTAATCAGCAGGATAAAGAGCCCACAGACTGTCAGAAGGATTCCGATCACAAGCACAATGTAGTCGAACGTGCTGTGAGTCCATTTTTGGATACGCCACCTCCTCAATCAGATGAGCCAATCCTTCTATGCTCTATTATCAAGTAGGATGCCAACTCTTTCGGCAGAGAAATAACCCTTTATTTTCGACGAGGTAGTTGTTTTCAAGACTGTGTGGACTTCAGGATCGCCACAGCATAAGGTAAACATGGTTGACTATTAAAATAACGTGGTGGGGATAACGCCTTGAAATTACTTAATTAATTGGTCATGCAAACAAGGTTTGCACTAAGCGCGAATCGTTTACATAAATCTTTTGCAGGACAGGTGGAAGGAAGATATTATTTCTGAGAGCTCAACAGGGAGCGATGCTGGACTTTATCAAGTGACGGATATATATCATCGGAGCCGTCATGGCATTATTGCTTCCTACCACGTTATCCCGAACTCTTTTTTCAGTTCCTTCAAATATCGCCAGTCAG
Source organism: Nitrospirota bacterium (assembly GCA_016214855.1). NCBI lineage: Bacteria > Pseudomonadati > Nitrospirota > Nitrospirota bacterium. The sequence goes on from JACRMT010000012.1 coordinate 259,347, forward strand.
TATGCTGGTCAATGAACTGCTGTGGATTGGACTTAACCATGCCAATATCTCTCATGCGCAGTGCGTAAAATCGAATTGTATCTTCAGGATTATAATCCCGCCACTTGGTGTATGGTATTTTCTTAAGTGCGGGCAAGGTGTTCATGTATTCGAATTCCTTGATTACCTTCTTCTCAATAAGGATACGAGTTGCCATCTCGGGGTCATGGGCGACGATATCGTTTGCCCTGAGGATGGCGCGAAGAGCCCGTTTGGTGGCAATGGGGTTTTTGTTTATGAAATCTCTGTGCCCCGCCACCATGCAGCAGAAATACTGGGACCAGGGTTTATCGACATTGGTGTCAACCAGAACATGGCCGATGCCCTCTCGTATCAGCTCATGTGCACCGGGAGGGAAGGACATGAATAAATCGATCTTGCCTTCGCGAAACATTCGAATTGCTTCATCTTTGTCTACCCATACATAGTTGACATCCGTACGCGGGTCAAGGCCGACATAAGAGACAATAGTGGAGAAAAAGATGTGAGGACCATCGTTCTTGACAGCTCCGGCCCAGACGGTCTTTCCTTTGAGGTCACGGACCGAGCGGGTGCTTGCGCTGCCGATCAGTGTATAACAGCCCACATGCAGGCCTGACAGGAATTTAAGCGGATGCTGTTGATGTTCCAGCTGATACATTGCGCGCGCGGAAAACTCCGCACTCAGATCAAAGGCGCCTTCCCTGCTCATTTTCGCAACGTCCGGCCCGAGCCCAAATACATACTGAATATCGGTGAACCCTTCTTCGCGCAGAAGGGGCTCGGCCGCGTATATGGGCGCCCAGCATGCCGGCTTCCCCTTATGTATCAACAGCCTCGTCGTCTCAGGAGGCGGCTCCACGGCAGCAGATACAAGTTCGGGTCGTACGCCTAAAGCGGCAGCCGTACCAGCAAGCGCGAGCCCTCCAAGGAATTCCCTCCGGCTCCAGCCATTGGACTTTTGGTTTCTCATAATGCTCCTCCCTTTTTTATATCATATAGCGTTTGAGCTTCTTATCGAGTCCCTGCCTCGTGATCCCGAGGAGTTTCGATGCCTGCAGTTTATTCCCTTTTGTCTTAAGCAGCGCATTCCTGATGCATGCGATCTCGAGCTCTTCCACTCTTTGGGGAAGGAAGAGAGTGGGCTGGCTCTGCATAACAGTTAACGGAGCGGCGTTTCTCCATTTTTGCAGTTCCGAAGAGCTGTGCTTCAAAGAAATCCGCTCCCCCTCCGGGGTCAACGCAACCATATGCTCCACTTCATGGAGAAGCTGACGCACATTTCCGGGCCAGGGATATTCTTCAAAAAAGTTAAGCAGCTCAGGGGAAAACCCCTTCACTTTTTTCTTGAAACGTCTGCTCACCCTGTTCATAAAAAAAAGTGTAAGAGGCACTATATCCTCCCACCGCTCCCTTAAAGGTGGAATAAATATCTCAACGGAAAAGATGCGGTAAAAAAGGTCTTCCCTGAATCTGCCTTTTTCAACCTCATCCCGCAAATCCTTATTTGAAGCGCTGATGATCCGCAGGTCGTAGCGTACGAGTTTGTTGCTGCCGAGCCTGCTGCCTTCACCCTCCTGAATGACGCGCAGAAACTTTGGCTGCATTACAAGCGTCATGTCTCCGATCTCGTCCAGGAAAAGCGTGCCTCCATCTGCTTCCTCAAAGCGGCCGCCCCTGCTTGCGATCGCCCCGGTGAACGCACCCTTTTCATATCCGAAGAATTCGCTCTCCATGAGATTCTCAGGGACAGAGGCGCAGTTGACCGCCACAAAGGGCTTGTCCTTCCGGTCACTGCCCTGATGGATCATGCGGGCAATCACTTCCTTGCCTGTACCGCTCTCTCCATGGATAAGGACATTCACAGGGCTTCTGCAGACGGCACGCATCGTGCCCAGGACCTGCTGCATGGCCCGGCTCTCAGCTATGAACTGCACCTCTTCTTTGAGGTTTCTGAGTTCCAGTGCTTCGCTTAGTTCCCTGAGTCGCTTGTTTTCGAGACACATTCTTATCCTGGCCTTCAGAAGGACCGGATTGAACGGTTTGAGCAAATAGTCATCAGCTCCCATCTGGATGCAGCCTACAACACTGTCCATCTCATCGAGTGCTGAGATCACGATAACAGGAACGTCCCTGTGGAGATCGCTGCTTTTCAGACGCTGCAACATCTGGTACCCGCTCATCTCAGGCATCATGATATCGAGAAGGACCATGTCGAACGCTTGAGTCTGCATGATCTCCATGGCCTGCCGTCCATTTTCCGCAGCAGTGACCATATGGCCCTGCCGCTCAAGCTGACGGCAGATCAGGTCACGGTTTATCTCATTGTCGTCAACCACAAGCAGATTTCCGCGGATGACCGTATCAGGGTAATACCTGCCCTCTTTGATCGGGGGGATATCGCTCATTACAGTCCGGACCATATCTGAGGCATCAGAAGGTTCAGATGCCGGATATTTGCTCTTCCTGGACCTTGTGAAACAGGCTATTTCCTCAATAAAAGACAGGAACAGCCTGCCTGCAGAGCGAATCTTCTCAAGATCAGGGATGAATCCTCTCGGTCCATGCTCCTGGGCATCTTCAAGCAGCATTTCGGTATAGCCGATGATTGCGTTCAGAGGCGTACGCAGTTCATGGCGCAGGTTGGCGCTAAAGTCCTCCAACTCTTTCCCTGTCCCGGCAGTATCTATTTTTGCATCATCCAGACTGTCATCAACGAGCAGAAGTAGCTTCTTGCCCAGGGCATGGATCTTCCTCAGGTCGGATATGAAGCGTTCCTGACCTTGCTCCCCTGCATCTTCCAGCAGCATTCCACTGTATTCAATGACTGCATTTACCGGCATCTGCAGTTCATTGCGCAGGTTGGCGAGAGATGCCCGATACGAACGATCGGCTTCGTCTTTCGGCTCTGTCATGCCTTCTCCTGTCTCTTCAGAAGCGCCTCTATTTTTGCGAGCAGCCGCCCAAAATCCACCGGTTTCGTATCATAGTCGTCACAGCCTGCCCCCATCGCCTTTTCACGGTCCCCTGCCATAGCATGAGACGTCAGGGCTATGACCGGTATTGCGGCTGTCTCCGGCATCCCCTTGAGCCGCCGGGTCGCTTCCCAACCATCGAGCAGAGGAAGGCTCATGTCCATCAGAATAAGGTCTGGCCGCTCTGAGGCGGCCATGGTTACCCCTGTCTCACCGTCCATGGCGATCACTACCTCATACCCCTTGCGCTGGAGCCGGCGGGACAGCATGTCCCGGTTCATTTCATTGTCTTCCACCAAAAGTATCTTGGGCATTGATCTCCCTTCCTGTTATTAATTAAGTTTGCAAGTAATCGGAAAATTTATAAAATCCCTCCTAACCTCCCTTTGCCAAAGGGAGGAATATTCCCCTCTTGCCTAAGGCACCTACTGTTGGTTGGCAAAGAGGGGAGATTTTTAGAATGAGTGACCATTTATTAATACACAGATTATGACGAATCGCCTGAGGTTGCCAATGAAATTGCATCAGCCTTGGGTGGTGCTGCCATAGGAAGCCTTACCGTAAAAATCGTGCCTCTGCCGAATTCGCTGTTGACCTTGATCTCCCCACCCATCATCTCGCAGAATTGTCTGGTTATTGCCAATCCCAGTCCGGTTCCCCCGTATTTTCTTGCGGTCTGAATATCTGCCTGAGAAAATGGCTGGAACAGCTTTTCCATCTGTTCCATGGTCATGCCGATACCCGTATCAGTTACGCTTACTGAAAGCCAGCCGGTTCCTTCTGAACAATCCTGGACTGCATCCAGGGTAATGGTTCCGAGTTCGGTAAATTTGCAGGCATTGCTCAGCAGATTAAGCAGTATCTGACGGACCTTTGTAATATCAGCGTACATGGCGCATGAATTATCGGCGAAGTTAATTGCGAGAATATCTGAATTCTTTTCAATCAGAGGCTGGACAGTGCTGGCCACTTCTTCTATCAGGGCCTTCAGATTAAAAGTCTCAGGAAAGAGTTCGATCTTTCCTGCCTCGATCTTGGATAGGTCAAGGATATCGTTTATGAGCGCCAGCAGGTGCTTGCCCGAGGCCCGGATCTTCTGAAGGTCAGGGATGAAATCCCTCTGATCCCTGTCTTCGGCCTCTTCTGCCAACATTTCGCTGTACCCGATGATGGCATTGAGCGGCGTTCGGAGCTCGTGACTCATGCTGGCCAGGAAATCTGACTTATGGCGGCTCGCAACTTCAATCTGTTGATAGAGGTCCCTTAACTCATTGTTCATGCGATTAAGGTTGTCGGCCAAAGTCCCGAGTTCGTCCCGGTTCGGCACTTCGACGCGCTTCGAGAAATCTCCTGAGGCTATCTGTCCGAGCTGTTTATCCATCAGCATAACCGGGCCCATCAGCGATGAAGAGACCGCATAACCAAGCAAAATTGCGAGGCCGATGCTTCCAACGGCAAAGCCGATGACAACCCAGCGCGATGTCTTGTGCGCCAGGTTACTCTCGTCCACCTTTGCCTCCATATCAGCCTCGGCCCGGTTGACCATCTCATTGGTCAGCCTTTCAAGGGTGTCTGCCAGAGGAACAGTCTTAGTTAGTCGAAGTTCGTTTGCTTTTTTAAATTCACGTGCCCGTGTAAGCTCTACAACCTCTGTGATCATCTGGATCAATTGCTCATGTTCTATTTTGATCCTTTTAAAAAGCTCAGCCTCATCCCGCGTTACAAACTGAAGCCGGTCAAGGTCGTATCTAAACTCATTTAGCTGACGGAGCGCGCTTTCAAGCATCCGGTCCTCGGGCGACAGAAGAGCTGAAGTGACGCCATAGATCTGAGCGGTCGTGTCATGCTGGAGCTGGCGGAAGGCGGCAACTTTGCGCCGAAGTTGGCTGAGTTCCTCTGAGCGGCGGTTAATGCCGCTCAGGACCTGTATTACGACGAGACCGAATATGATAAGCAGCGCTGCGATGGCAAAGAATGCTCCGATCAGCTTGGAATGGACCGTGAAAGGCGCTCTCGCCACAAGCCGGGGCAGCCAATCCTTCATATCCACGCTAAGCACACCATCGGAACTGTCATGGTGTGAATAACCCTATGGCAAAGACCGCAGGACATTTCTTATTCGAATGTAAATATATTGCTTTCATTGTCTCGAAAATAGCGTTTATTGCTCATTTGTGCAAATCCCCCCTCCCCCCCTTTTTCCAAAGTGGGGTATTCTTCCTCCCTTTAGCAAAGGGAGGTTAGGAGGGATTTTGGAACTCATCTTTTCTTACCACGTTATCCCGAACTCTTTTTTCAGTTCCTTCAAATATCGCCAGTCAGTATGCTGATCCATGAACTGCTGAGGATTGGACTTCATCATACCTATATCTCTCATGCGCAACGCGTAAAAACGGACTGTATCTTCAGGGTTGTAATCCCGCCACTTATTGTATGGTATGTGCTTGAGTTCCGGGAGTGTATGCGGATAATCGGATTCCTTGATGACCTTCTTCTCTATAAGAATACGCGTTGCCATCTCAGGGTCACGGGCGACAATATCGTTTGCCTTGAGGATGGCGCGAAGAGCCCGTTTGGTGGCAACGGGGTGCTTCTTTATGAAGTCGCTGTGCCCCGCCACCATGCAGCAGAAATACTGGGACCATGGTTTGTCAACATTGGTGTCGATCAGGAGATGACCGATGCCCTCGCGCATCAGCTCATGCGCACCAGGAGGAAAGGACATGAAGGCATCGATCTTGCCGTTGCGGAACAGACGGATTGCTTCATCCTTGTCTACCCATATATAATTGACGTCCGTGCGCGGGTCAAGGCCGACATATGATACTATAGAGGAGAAAAAGAGGTGCGGACCGTCATTCTCGATAGCTCCAGCCCAGACGGTCCTTCCCTTAAGGTCGCGGACCGAACGGGTCCGCGTGCTGCCGATCAGCGCATAGCACCCCGCATGCAATCCTGACAGGAATTTGAGCGGATACGGTTGATGCTCTAAATTGTACATTGTCTTCGCTGAAAAGCCCACATTCAGGTCAAACTTTCCTTCACCGAACATTTTCCCAACTTCCGTCTGGTGCCCAAATACATACTGAATATCGGTGAACCCTTCTTCGCGCAGCAGCGGCTCCGCCACGTATATGGGCGCCCAGCATGCCGGCATTCCCCTATGAAACCGCAGTGTTTTCGTTTCTGGAGGCGGTTCCACTGCAGCCGTCCCAGCTTCAGGTCGCCAGCCCAGAGCAGCGGCCGCACCCGTCAGAGCGAGTCCGCCAAGAAACTCCCTTCGGCTCCAGCCATTGGCCTTTTGGTTTCTCATGTTACGCCTCCTTATTTCGATAAATAATAAAAAATCAAACGTGTCAAAGGAGTGTTATCCTTCGACACGTCGACCATCTTTAATAAGATTCGCCGCTTTCCGTCCCCTCCTAACGAAAAGTTTAGTTTTTATCAAGATCGCTATTTATGTCTCACTTATAGCAGTTAAGTCCTGACCCGTCAACGTCAAGCTCCCATAATAAAGCAATCATATACTCAGAATTGTCTCTATTTTAAAAGCCTATACGCCAAAGGTATACTTTGTTCCTGCCGTATTCAAAATGAAGGCGTCGGGCATTTCCTTGCTGAATGCTACGATCGCCTCGAATCCCGTGCAATGCGTCGGCACGATATGATCCGGTTTCATCGCCTTGATGTCGGCAATGGTGTTTTGGATAACCTCAGGCTTCGCATTAACGAGATGAAACCCTCCCATGACCGCGTGGATTTTGTCCATCGCGGCGACCTTTTGCGCCTGCTTAACTGCGTTCACAATGCCTGTGTGGGAGCAGCCGGAAATGACCACCAGGCCTTTTCCTTTTACATTAAAGAAGAGTGCCTGCTCGCCGCGAAAATCATCCGGCTCGGGCTTGTCGCCCCGTTTGATCAACAGGGTGAGCGGCACCTTCTCGTAAGACGTGACACGTTCGATGTATCCGGTGAGATAGGCGCCCGGGATGATCTGGGACGGCTTCTTCACTTCCAGGACCTTCAGGCCAATCGCTTCGATGTCCTCTTTCACGAGCTCTCCGATGTCATCAGGCTCAGTACGTCCAGGACGGAGCGAGTATCGCCGTGCAAATGCCTCTTCGCCAACATAGAACGGCGTTCCCGCTGAGATCCGCGATTGGTGCTGCTTCAGAATGCTCGTCGCAGAAAAATAGTGGTCCCAGTGCCCGTGGCTCAGACCGAACGCGTTCGTTTTGCCGATGTCGATCCCGAGAAGATTGATGTTGTTCAGCACCCCCGTCGGGTCGCTCGCGAAATCGAACATGCAGGTGCTGGCCTTGTTGTCAACAATGGTTTCCACGTAGTAGGCCAGTCCATGCTCGGCATGGATCATCTTTCCCGGCACCGACCGGAATCGCTTTGTGATCTTGCTATCGGGCCTGAGCATGTCGTAGTAATTGTCCGCGAGTACCCAAATCGTAAGCTTGTCCACCTCGGTCACCTTCATTGTTTCGTCCGCCATCACGCGTTCTATCATGCTTTCTCCTGCCGCAAGCAAAACTCCCGTTGCTACCGAGTATTTAAGAAAATCCCTGCGGTCTATTCCACTATCCATAGTGTGCACCTCCCTTTGCATTTTTTTACATCATCTTGCTCCAGCAACACGCTCTCTCGATGTAAGAAGACCGGTTGGTCTCGATCAAATCTCCATAAACTGGCGCAACCAGTTTAATCTGAGTCTGGCCCGGTTTTTCCTTGATTGAAAGGAGGAACCTCTTCTACCGCTGACTCCATGGCGGGGTCGGGAACCGAGGCTTCCCGGTCGCGAGGTCGTCCGGCCAGACCACAACCCTCGCACCGTCCTGCCATTGAATAAAGAGCCCCCTGTTGGCGAGTTGATATCCCCGCTCGTCCACGGCGTAGTCGCTGAAGATGGTTTTCATCCTGAGCTTAAGCAGCTGTTCCCGAAGCTTCTCGGAGTCTATGCTGCCCGCCCGTCGGGCGGCTTCCATGAAGATCTGGCAGCTGCCGTAGGCACCGGCAGCGTGATAGATCGGAGCCCGATTGAACTCTTTCTGATACGCGGCCACGAACTCCTTGATGCCGGGGTTGGGTTGGCTCGGCTCCCATGGCGAGACACCATAGACAAAATCGGCCGTATTCCCAAGCTCCTTTTGGAACTCGGCGACCGCCTGCCCGATCCCGAACATTTTGACGTTGATATCCTGCTCTTTCATTTGGCGGCCGACGACGATTTGATCTCCCAGCGATGAGGCGACCATTCCCAACACATCGGCGTTCCCTGCCTTGACCTTCGCCAAAATGGCGGAGAAGTCTTTGGTCCCCTTTGCGTACGTCTCATGGAGGACCACCTGCATGCCCCTCTTCTTGGCCAGCTCCACGGCCCCTTTGCCCACGGCCATGGGGAAGAGGGCGTCCTCCTCGATGATGGCGACGGTCTTGAGCCCATTGCGGGACGCCATGTCGATCAATCCCTCCAGGAAGAGTTCTGCGGGCGGGAGCACCATGAAGATATATCGACGCCCCTTTTCCCAGATGGAGGTGGTGGCGGCCAGCGGCGAGATCATCGCCTGGCGGTGCTTCTCGGTGACCGGAGCCACAGCCTCGGTAAGAGTCGAACCATAGGGGCCCATCACAGCATCTACCTTATCCTCGACGATCAGCTTCTCGTAGAGGGCGACAGCGGCTTTGGGATCGGATTTATCGTCGTAGATCAGAAACTCGACCTTGCGTCCCAAGAGGCCGCCTTTCTCGTTGACGTCCTTCTGGCAAAGGCGATAGCCGGCGGCTGCGGGCACGCCCTGTGTGGCAAATGCTCCAGTCTCGGACATGGTGGCGCCGATCCGGATAGGCTGCTGGGCCTGAACCAGTGCCGGCACCGCGATGTCGGAGACGGTTATTAGAGTTGATAAGACTAACAGCACTAACCGTTGGGAGAGACTCACCAACATGTCTATTTTTTGTCTCATGACAAATCTCCTTTCTTGCTGAAAAAGTAACCGCGCGCACCGGAGGGCCGGGGAAAACATATTCACCCTCCGGCTTGCGCGTCGTCTACCTGGCTCGTTTCCAGATGACGTAATTCGTTCCGCCACCAACAGAAGGGGTGGGGTTTATCATCTTCATCTCGTCTCCATTAATGGTGATGAGTCGCTTCTGATCCTGGCCGTCCCAGTTCGGGAACGTACTTCCTTCTATGTGCAGATTCAACGTCATATCCTTATCGCCCGTCACTGTGTACGTACCAATAGCGGCGACGGACCCCTGGACAACGGACTGGTTTTCCTCAACGGTTCCTTTATGGCGGGCGTTGGAAGCGAATTTCGGAAGGCTTGCCCGCAAAAAGGTCAGCGAAAAGCGGCCATCAGGAGCCAACATCAGGGAGCCTCTCGGATTGGCACCGAACACATCAGTCTTCTTGCCGTCCTGATCGTTATAGATTGAAACGAGAACCCAGCTTCCCTGTGCGCCCTTCTCCTCGGCATAGACTTTCGATGCTCCAGACATCATCCCAACAACAAGTACAGCAACAACCAACAATACGCCTGCTACTTCCTTAATTGACCATTTCATTGTGTCCCTCCTTCTTTTTTCTCCCTTGAAAAGGGAGGTTGAATCCAGTTCTTAATACTGCACCTCCTATCTCTTGCTGGCTCTATCTTTTCAGCATAAGGCAACAGAGTAAAGGTGAAATCACCATCAAAGAAGGTGAAAATACCATCGGCGGAGATAAAAAAATTCTTTGTCCACTTAATGCATAAATCTCAAGTCATAAAAGGCCTAATAAGGCGGGACATGGTATCCGAGCGGTTTCTTTTGCCGATAGTCATGCAGTATGTATCTCTGAGATAAAGAGGCAAAAGCCTCGGAGCGCAGCGAGAATGAGAGAGAATGCTATGTGCCGCCTAATTTCTCAAAAGTTTATGAATTAGCTGGGTTAGGGGAAGTTCTTCGCAGGTGTGGTCTGAAGTATTATTGCAGCTTTTTACTATAAGTCTTCTGCATATACGGAAGGTGATATCAGGGAATACGTGTCCTTCTCCATAATTATCTTTTCGGAAGCAAGAGTTCTCAGGATCTGCGAGGTCGCCTCTCGTGAAGCGCCTATTCTTATGGCCAGCTCCTTTTGGGTGCGCTTGCCTATTTTGAAGAAACCGTCTTCTACCTTCTTGCCTTCTTCTCTTATCAGTTCCCCAAACAGTTTTAATAACCGCTGCCGCACATCAAGAAATGCAAAGCGTTCTTCCCGTTCAGTGGCCTTTCTCAGCTTATGCACAAGGGTCGAGAGCAGATCAAGTGCAAGTATGGGGTCCCGCTGTAACGCTTCAATCAGCCTTTCCCGTTTCAGCATAGCGAACGTCGAGTTCTCCACGGCAACTACCGTTGCACATCGGGGCTTTCCATCGATAAGGCTCATCTCGCCAAAATAGTCACCCACGTGCAGGTCTGTCAGGATATACTCTTCACCTTCCCCGCTCATAAGAGTCACTTTAACTTTACCCTTGAGAATTATATAGAGATCCGTACTGGTATCTTCCTGCACTATTATGACCTTATTCTTTACGGCATGAAGAATACTGAAATCATCAACAATCTGCTTCAAATACTTCTCTGTAATGCCCTTGAACAAAATCACTCTGCGAATAGACTTTTCTAATAATTCCCTCTCGCCCTTTGAGTGAAGCATTGTCAAATGGTTTCCTTTTCAGGGATATCATGGTTATGGATCCGGGACAATTCCTGATCCCTGATCTTGATAATATTAAATGCGGCAACGGGTTTGGAAAACCCTTTAAGGGATAATTGATCCAGGGATTCTGTTTCGACGATTTCTTCGACTTTGCCTAACGTTTTTTGATTAATAATTACCTGTCCACCTTTGGCTTCAGCGCAGAGACGGGCTGCCATATTCGCTACAGAGCCGACTACACAGTAATCCTTACGGCCTTCAAAGCCGATTGCCCCGATAGTGGCATAGCCATAGGCGATTCCATAACCGCAGTCAAGACTGTGACCGCGCTTCTGCCATATAGCTTTCAATTCCCCCATGCGCTTACGCATGGCTGTTGCCATTCGGACTGCACGCTCAGTCGGATTCGTCAAGAGCACCGGATCGTTGAATACGATCATTATCCCGTCACCGGCGAAGTGCTCCAGAGTGCCCTCATATTCAAGAATAAGCTTGGACATCTCGACATGATACTCGTTCAGCACGGAGATCACCTCCTCAGGCTCGGACAGTTCAGTGAAGGCGGTAAACCCGCGCAGGTCCACAAAGACAACGGTCACCTCCCTGCGATGGGCCTTGAGAGGATCATCCGCACCGCCTGCGATGATAAGCTCAGCTAATTGAGGCGAGAAAAAACGTTTCAGCCGTCCCAGGCGCTCAAGCTGGTCCACCTGGTCCTGGACACGCTGTTCCAGGGTTCTGTTACACTCAGTTAGCTGGGCTGACTGGACCTGGACCGTATCATACAGTTCCTTTATCCTGAGCAGCGATCGCACACGTACCAGCAATTCCTGTTCGTCAACAGGCTTGGCGAGGAAATCGTCAGCGCCCGCCTGCAGTCCGTTCATACGTTCCTCGGCCGGGTCAAGAGAGGTGACCATCACTATCGGCAGGATCTCTGTGGCAGGGTTTCTACGGATGGTACGGCATACCTCATGCCCGTTCATCCCCGGCATAAGGATATCGAGCAGGACAAGGTCGGGCTGCCCGGTCTCCACTTTTTCCAATGCTTCAGCCCCTGATGTCGCTGTTATAACCTCGTAGCCTTTGTACGTAAGTAAATCGCAAAGCAACTTTACGTTTGCAGGAGTATCGTCAACCACCAGGATTCTTGCGGGATTATTCATTCGGTACTCCTTTCAGCCCCGAAGCGCTCAATAGTGCCACGCACTGCTTCAAGAAACTCATCAATCTCAATAGGCTTTCTCTGGTACCCGTCAAAACCTGCTTCGGTGATCTTTTGATGGTCCTGGGTCATGACCGAAGCGGTAACCGCAATCACCGGAATGCCCGCTGTAGCCGAAGATGCCCTGAGACGCTTAAGCGCCTCGAATCCGCTTATCCCAGGAAGCCCGATGTCCATCAGAATGAGGGCGGGAAGATATTCGCCGGCCAACCGAAGACCTTCTTCTGCAGTATCGGCCTCCAGCATCTCGTAGCCCTCATACTGAAGCAGATCCCTTACCAGTTTCATGTTCTTCTCATTGTCCTCGATAACGAGTATCAGCTTGCCTGACATGATGGTCCCTCCGCTAAAGTAAAGGTAAAGGTTGAACCCTTTCCGGCCTCGCTCTCCACCAGCATTCTACCCCCGTGCAGCTCAACGAGTTTCTTTGTCAGCGTGAGGCCGAGCCCCGTGCCTTCACGTTTATGAGAATCATCGCCCACCTGGCGAAACTCACCGAAGATGACCTGCTGGTCCTCAGGCTTGATGCCTACGCCGGTGTCAGTCACGGATATCTGCACTCTGCCATCAACAGGGACAGCCTTCACATTGATTCTGCCGCCATCCGGAGTAAATTTTACTGCATTGGAGAGCAGATTAAGCATGATCTGTTTGAGTTTGCGCTCATCACCCATAAAAGACCCCCCATCAACAGCAAGATCGATGACAATGCCATGACGATTGGCGCGTTCCCTTACCAGTGTAATCGAATTCTCCAAAGCAGACGGGAGGTCAAACTGTTTGACATCAAGTTCGATGCGTCCTGACTCAACTTTGGCGAGGTCCAGAAGATCATTGATAAGAGACAGGAGATGGTTTCCGGAGGTGTAAATATCTTCGACATATTCAGCCTGTTTCTCATTCAGCTCACCAAACATGCGTCTTTTCAGTATACCTGAAAACCCGATGATGGCATTCAGAGGCGTACGTAACTCGTGGCTCGCATTAGCAAGAAACATGCTCTTGGCCTGGTTGGCGGCATCGGCGGCATCACGGGCAAGAAGGAGTTCGGCGGTTCGTTCATCCACTTTACGTTCCATGCTTGAATAAGACTCGCGCAGCCGTTCGGTCATACTATTGAACTGGTTTGCCAATGATTCGAGCTCGTCTCCGGTCTTCACTTCGATCTTCTGATCCAGCTCGCCTGCGCCGACTTTTTGAGCGCCTTCTTGCAGTATGCGAATTGGACGCACAAGGCCGCGTGCAAACCAAAGCGCTGTCAGCACCGAGAACAGCATCCCTGCAGCCATCATAAATCCGGTTCGCCGAATAGCGGCGTAAAGCGTTTCGTAAACCTCGGTGACGGGCTGCTCGACGAATACTTTCCAGCCTAATGGCTCAATGTCCGCGTATGAGGCAAAGACCTTCGAACCGGAGAGATCATACGTTTTTATCACCTTCATATTTGATGCATTCTGCACAGAGAGCGCAGATTTCACGTGAGCAAGCTGGGATAAGTTAGTCTTTCCAAGTACCAACCCGATGTCGGGGTCAGCGATGAGGTTGCCGGTGCTATCGACCACATAAGCCTTGCCTTTTTTGCCAATCTGAATGCTCGCTACTACGTCCCAGATGAATTTGAGGTTTACGTCGACTATGGACACAGTGCCTTCTCCGGTGCGCGAATACACAGCGATTGTCATGTACGGCTCGGTCTCCTTCCTGAAATACACTGGGCCGTACCAAGTTTTGCCCAGTTTAGCTCCGAGGAACGCCGGGGCCTGCGAGCGGTCTATTGAGGAGCCTACAACATCCATCTCCAGGCGCGATACTTTGAGCAGCTCGCGGCCATTAGCATCGAGTTGTGCAATGTCGCTCACAGCCGGCACTTGCCGCATCAGCTTGAGAAATTCGAACCTGCGCTGTTCAATGCCGCCAGCGCCCTTGCCCAGCTGCGGCAGCGCAACGAAATTGAGTTGCTGTTCTATCTGGCGAATGAAATGCTCAATCCTCAATGCAGCGGCATACGCTTTCTCATGCTGTAAGCTTCCAAGAGTTGACTGGTGCTCAAGGTAGGAAAAATAGGCACTGGTTCCACCCGATACAAGCAGTGTCCCGCAGACCAGCACAAGGACCAGCAGAAAGTTCTTGCGGAACAGTCTGCCACGGTAAAACTCCGGAGCGGCATTGGTCTTCTTTGCGAAGAACCCTCGTAACTTCATGCCGCTCCATTCATTGAATCACCTCATCCGCTCGCAGCAGCAACGATTGTGGGATGGTGATACCGAGGGCTTTGGCGGCCTTCATGTTCACCACCAGTTCGAACCGGGTTGGTTGTTCGACAGGAAGGTCTGAGGGCTTGGCCCCTCCGAGGATCTTCTTTACGTAGATGGCAGAGCGGCGAAAGATCTCTGGGCGATTTGTGCCGAATGAGATCAGACATCCGGAGGTTACGAATTGAGAATTGGCGGCGATGGTTGGGATCCTCTGAGTTGTCGCGAATTTGGAAATAACGTCTCGCTGAGAGTAGAACATGGAATCGGGGAGTACCAATAACGCGGTGGGCCGGTACTGCGTGATCGCGCTGAACACGGCATCGAGACCTTTGGGCATGGTCACCTCGAACGCCCGTGCAGTAATTCCAAAAGAGGAAGCAACAACACGGACGCGCTCGAACATTTTCGGAATCGACGGATTACCCGGGTTGCTGAGGACTGCAATACGGGATGCACGGGGAAGCACTTCGCGCAGAAGTTCGATGTATTTATTGACCGCGTCCTCATTCTGACTCGTAAGCCCGGTTGTATTGCCCCCGGGATGCGCGAGGCTCGCGACCAGGCCGCTGCCCACCGGGTCATTGGTGTTCACGAATATGATCGGGACCGTTTTGGTCGCCTGCTGCGCCGCACGTACCGCTGCGATCGTGTTCGCCATGATGATCGTGGGGTTGCGCTTCAGCAGCTCATCGGCGAGGGCAGGGAAGCGGTCATACTTTCCGTCTGCATAGCGTTCGTCGAGGATATAGTGTTTGCCCTCAATCATGCCGTTTTCTCGCATGCCATCCTTGAAGGCTAATACGATAGTTGCCTCCCCTTCCGGGCTGCCTGTCCATAGCCATGCGATACGCGGCGGAGCCTGAGCCCAGCAGGGCACCGCAATCAGCAGGAACATGACAACTATTGATTTCATGATCGTTCTCATTCTTGTACTCCTTGTCCTAATCATTGGATCACCTCATCCGCTCGCATCAGCACCGATCGCGGGATAGTGATACCGAAGGCTTTAGCGGTCTTTAAGTTCACTGCTATCTCGAACCTGGTCGGTTGTTCGACAGGGAGATCAGCGGGTTTGGCTCCTCCGAGGATCTTCTTTACGTATATTGCAGAGCGGCGAAAGACTTCGATGCGATTTGTGCCGAATGAGATCAGGCATCCTGAGGTTACGAAGGCCGCATTGGAGGCAAAGGTGGGGATCCTCTGAGTTGTCGAGAATTTGGAAATAACATCTCGCTGAGAGGAGAACATGGAATCGGGGAGCACCAATAACGCGTTGGGCCGGTACTGCGTGATTTCACTGAACACGGTATCGAGATCTTTGGGTGTGGTCACATCGAACGCCCGTGTGGTAATTCCGAAGGAGGAAGCAACAACACGGACGCGCTCGAACATTTTCGGGATTGACGGATTACCCGGGTTGCTGAGGACTGCAATACGTGATGCACGGGGAAGCACTTCGCGCAGGAGTTCGATGTACTTATTGATCGCATCTTCATGCTGACTCGAAAGCCCGGTCGTATTGCCTCCGGGATGTGCAAGGCTTGCGACCAGGCCGCTGCCCACCGGATCATTGGTGCTCACGAATATGATCGGGACCGTTTTGGTCGCTTTCTGCGCTGCACGTACCGCTGCGATCGTGTTCGCCATGATGATCGCTGGATTGCGCTTCAGAAGCTCTTCGGTAAGCGCTGGGAACCGGTCATACTTTCCGTCTGCATAGCGTTCGTCGAGGATATAGTGTTTGCCCTCAATCATGCCGTTTTCGCGCATGCCGTCCTTGAAGGCGAATACGATAGTTGCCTCCCCTTCCGGGCTGCCTGTCCATAGCCATGCGATACGCGGCGGAGCCTGAGCCCAACAGGGTACCGCGATCGCCAGAAGCATTGCAATGAAAATTTTTTTGATCGTAGTCATTCTTGCACCCCTCCCCCTTATCTATTTATCCCTGGTCTTGTAACGTCTCTGTGGTGAGCCACTGAAGATATTCGGCAGAGCCTTCAATAATAGAGAGCGCTATGATCTCAGGCACTGTGTAGGGATGAATCTCCTTTACCCTCTTTTCGAGGGTTCTGAAGAACGCCTGTTTTGTCTTCACGATCATAAGGACCTCTGCTTCGTCCTCGATCCTGCCGTGCCATTGATAGATGGAGCGGATGCCCCTGATGATGTTGACACAGGCGGCAAGCCTTGACCCTACAATGTCTTTGGCTATCTTTGCAGCCTCTTCTTCGTTTGGAGCTGTGATCAGGACAACAACAAATTCTGCCATGCCATCACCCCATCTTTATGGTATTGCCCGGCAGGGAGAAGGTCGCAGGGCATATGTGCTGCAATCGGCTTCGTTTAAGGAAGAAGCCTTATTTTCAGGCTAAAAGAAGAACTCCATCTGTTCAAGATGTTCGCCGGGAAAGTTGATAGGATAGATATTATCAAAACAGGCTGAGCAGTAGTTGTCTGCCTCAGGCACGATCTTTTTGAGGCCTTCAATGCCAAGATAGGCAAGGGAATCTGCAGTCACATATTTCCTGATCTCCTCGACATCATGGCTCGATGCAATAAGCTCCTGACGCGTCGGTGTGTCAATGCCGTAATAGCAGGGCATTATGGTCGGCGGAGAACTGATCCGCAGATGGACCTCTTTTGCCCCGCCTGTTTCCCTCAGCATCTTGACGATCTTCTTGCTTGTGGTTCCCCTGACAATCGAATCGTCAATAACAACAACGCGTTTGCCTTCTATGAGCTTTTTGACAGGGTTCAGCTTGATCTTCACACCAAAGTGCCTGATGCTCTGCTTCGGCTCGATAAAGGTCCTGCCGATATAATGGTTCCGTATAAGACCAAAATCAAACGGTATCCCGCTTTCTTCCGAATAGCCCAGGGCCGCAGGCACTCCGGAATCAGGCACAGGGATGACCAGGTCTGCGTCCACCTTTGATTCTCTTGCAAGCTGCCTGCCGAACTCCTTCCTGATCTCGTTAACGTTCTGGCCGCCGAAGATATTGCTGTCCGGCCGGGCAAAGTAAATAAACTCAAAGATGCAGAACGCCTTTCTGGGGCTGAGAAGAAACTTCCGTGAGGTTATGCCCGCGTCATTGATGATGACCATCTCACCCGGCTCTATATCCCGGATATAGGTGGCATTGATCAGGTCAAGGGCGCAGGTCTCAGATGCAACAACATAGGCGCCATCCACCTGGCCAAGACAGAGCGGCCTGACGCCATAGGGGTCCCGCACAGCAATAAGCTCTTTTTCTCTCAGGACAAGGAGACTGTATGCACCACTGATCGCCCTCAGGGCCTCAGCCACGCGCTCGGAAAAGTTATCGCCTTTGGAATGCGCTATGAGATGGACAACAACCTCGCTGTCGGATGTTGACTGAAATATTGCGCCCTCATCCTCCAGGGTCTTTCTGAGCTCAGGGGCATTGACAAGATTGCCGTTGTGCGCAAGCGCAAGAGCGCCGAGAGCAAAGTTCGCGACGATCGGCTGGACATTTTTCAGAACACTGCTGCCTGCCGTGGAATAGCGGTTATGACCGATAGCAATATGGCCCGGAAGCTTCTTCAGCCTCTTCTCGCTGAAGATATCGGCCACAAGCCCCATTCCCTTCTCGATATAGAGCTGCCGTGCGTCAGACGAGCAGATACCCGCACCTTCCTGACCCCTGTGCTGCAGAGCATACAGACCGAGATAGGTAAGGTTCGCCGCCTCCGGATGGCCGTACACGCCAAAGACACCGCACTCTTCATGAAACTTGTCAAAGGGATCAGACTTGTCGGTATAGGGGATATAAGAACCCTGCCGGCAGGTTCGCAGCATATGGCAAGGCTTCTGTTTCTGGCTGTTCCTCAGTTTCTGGCGCACGGGTAGCGGACACTTTCTCCGGGAAAATATAGTATATCATTCTACCATAAACTGCGCTGCCATTTGGGGAACAACCATTCGCATAAGAATAAGTCCTTGAATGCAAACAGTTCCTTATGGTAATTTATTCATAGAATTTACAGGCCATGAAGGCTTGAGCAGGACCGAAGTCTTGCCCAAAAACCTTTATGGCTTTTTTATTTTCTGCAAAAGGAGACACCATTCATGCTAAAGAAGACTTGCGGGAAAAAAGTGGTCAGCATTCTGGTTATCTGTTTAGCTTTGCTTCATGCAACAACAACTCATGCCGCACACCCGCTGATTACTGACGACACAGGCACACAGGGCAAGGGCAAGTTCCAGATTGAGATAAATGCCGAGCATGCCGGCGACAGCGGCAACACCGAGACTGCTCTTGGTGCCACGTTCACTGCCGGACTGCTGGACAATCTTGATATCGTGATCAGCTCCCCCTATATCCTGTTCCGCGAAAAGGATGAAACGGGTCGCTGGTACCATGAAAACGGGATATCGGATCTTTCTCTTGCAGTCAAATGGCGGAGTTATGACCATGAGGGCCTCAGTCTTGCGCTTAAGCCCGGTGTCACAATCCCAACAGGTAATGAGAATAAGGGACTGGGAGACGGCAAGCCGGACTACAGCTTATTCTTTATCACAACGAAAGAACTTGAGCCTTTCACCCTGCATCTGAACCTCGGGTACATTGCAAATCGTAAAGAAATTCGCGACATCTGGCACTACTCCCTCGCAGGAGAATATGCAGCCTCAAAAAACATCAGGATCGTCGGCAATATTGGCGGAGAGACAACTCCTGACAGAACATCAAGAGTCAACCCGCTCTTTGCGTTGGCAGGACTGATCTACAAAGTGGCAGACAATTTTGATATCGACTTCGGCATCAAGACCGGCCTGAACAAGGCAGAAGCAGATTACACCCTGATGGCAGGCATTGCCTTCAGATTCTAAGGCGAAATAACCATGCATATGGCAGATGCCTTGCTTTCACCGGCAGTCGGGGCAACCTTTTGGGCAGGAGCATTAGGGACTATTGCCTACTGTTCAAAGAAACTTAAGGAAAATCTGGATGAGAAATTAATACCCCTGATGGGGGTTCTCGGCGCCTTCATCTTCGCAGCCCAGATGATAAATTTTACGATCCCTGCAACTGGCTCATCCGGGCATCTTGGCGGCGGCCTGATCCTGGCTATCGTTCTTGGCCCTCATGCCGCCTTCCTGGTCATGGCATCGGTCCTTACGGTCCAGGCCCTTTTCTTTGCAGACGGCGGCCTTCTTGCCCTCGGCTGTAACATCTGGAACCTCGGCATATATCCCTGCTTTATTGCTTATCCGTTTATCTACAGGCCGCTGGTCAAGACGGGCAGCAGCTCCGGCAGGATTGCGATGGCATCGGCAATAAGCGGGGTGGTGGGATTACAGCTGGGCTCTTTTTCTGTTGTCATGCAGACATTGCTCTCGGGAAGAAGCGAACTTCCCTTCAGCGCTTTTCTGCTGTTGATGCTGCCTGTTCATCTGGCAATCGGCCTAGTTGAAGGGTTCGTGACTGCAGGGGTTATCAACTTTATCAGGTCTGCCCGTCCTGAGATTCTCGAAACTGCTTTTTCTGCTCGCCCTCTGCCCGCCGGGATCCCGATCAAAAAAGTCCTTGCAGGGCTCCTGATCGCCACAGTGGTCATTGGTGGAGCACTCTCCTGGTTTGCCTCTGATAATCCTGACGGACTTGAATGGTCTATTGAAAAGATCATGGGCAGGCAGGAACTTCCCGATGCAGAACGCGGTGCAGCCTCTGCACTGAAGTCCATACAGGAAAAGACCGCTCTTCTCCCTGACTACAATTTCAGGAAGTCGGACGAACAGACAAACAGGAGCGCGGAGTCAGGGCCTGCATCGCACTACGGGAAATCTGTTTCAGGGATCGCAGGCGCTGGACTGGTGTTGGTTGCGGTCCTGCTGATCGGTCTGCTGATCAGAACCGTGCGGAGGCAATCCTCCTGAAACAAAGATCTTTCGGGTAATATAATTCAATGTTCGATAATGCATATTTTAATCTCGGTTATCTCGACACGCTGTCCTACCGGGACACGGTCATCCACAGGCTCGACCCAAGGACAAAGCTGCTGGCCACCCTGGCGTTCATTGTTACGACCGTATCGTTTCCCAAGCATGAAATAGCAGGGCTTCTGCCTTTCCTGCTTTTCCCTGTTCTGATCTTTTCGTTCAGTGATGTCCCGGTGAAGTTCATCCTGAAAAAAGTGCTCCTGGTATCATCTTTCGCCGTATTTATCGGCATATTCAATCCTCTGCTTGACAGACAGATCATCACGTCTTTCTTCGGCCTTTCTGTTTCAGGTGGCTGGGTCTCTTTTTTCTCGATCATGCTGAAGTTTGTTCTGACGATAACGTCTGCCCTGCTCCTTATTGCAACCACCTCATTTCCAGGGGTCTGTCACGCACTGCAGAAGATGGGCATGCCGGAAATATTTGTTTCTCAGCTTCTATTCCTCTATCGGTATATTTTTGTTCTGGCTGAGGAGAGCATGAAGATCGTACGCGCCAGGGATATGCGTTCATTTGGGGGAAAAGGGCTCGGCATCAAGCCGGCAATAAACCTTTTCGGCACTCTTTTCCTCCATACGGTTGAACGGGCCGAACGAATCTATCAGGCCATGCTTTCGCGCGGCTTTACCGGCAGACTCAATACCTCAAGGACTTATTGCTTTACCATTGCTGACGCACTGTTTGCCGGCCTCACGATCATTTTTTTATATTTTTTCAGAATGCATGACGTGGTCGGCATTATAGGAAGAGTTTCGATGAGGATGCTGGGGTAACCGGTGAGCCATCATATCGTCGAATTTAAAGACGTTCATTACCACTACCCTGACGGCACCGCCGCTCTCAACGGCCTCTCCCTCAGGATCACCCATGGAGAGTCGGTCGGGATCGTAGGAGCCAACGGCTCGGGCAAGTCAACGCTTCTGATGCATACAAACGGGTACCTGCTGCCGCAGACCGGCACGATCACCATCGGCGATTTCCGGCTTGATAAAAAGACCCGGCAGGAGATCAGAAAAAAAGTCGGCCTGATATTCCAGAACCCTGATGATCAGCTCTTCATGCCGACGGTCTTTGACGATGTTGCATTCGGCCCGCTCAATCTCGGTCTCAGCTCTGAACGGGTCAACGAAACCGTGCAGGAGGCGCTCGAAACTGTCGGCTGTTCAGCGCTGAGAGACAAGCCGCCGCATCATCTGTCCGGCGGACAGAAGAGCGCGGTTGCGATCGCATCGGTCATTGCGATGCAGCCGGATATCCTGGTCATGGACGAACCGGCTTCTCACCTTGACCCGAAATCGAGACGGGCATTAATCAACCTTCTGAAACACTTTCACCATACCAAGATCATTGCATCGCATGATCTTGATCTGATCCTCGATGTCTGCAGGAGATGTATTATCGTAAAGGAGGGAAGAGTTGTTGCCGACGGGCCGACAGAAGAGATCCTGTCCGACAGGCAGCTGCTTGAAGAGAACAATCTTGAACTGCCGTTATCATTACAGAAAAGAGATCTGCCAAGAGGAGGAACTATGGACGAGATCAGCAAACTGCAGCACCTGTTAGGTCACTGGGCCGAACACAACATGGAGCACGCAAAAACATATGAGGACTGGGCAAAGAAAGCCGAGGCCCTCGGAAAGAGGGAACTGGCCGAAGTCCTGAAGAAGATCGCCGACGAGACCATGACAATGGACAGCCAGTTCAAAAAGGCGATGGAGCTCTGCAAATAGACCATGGCCGTATTGAACAAGAAGATCCTCTGGCAAGGCAGATTTTTGCGCGCTGTGCTCATTGATTACAATGTTCGCTGCAATTCGAGCAACTGCATCGAAAAGAGAGACTGGGAGGCATTTGAACGCGTAAACTGCGACGGGGTCATCGGCATTGTTCCGTTTACCGGCAATAATGAGCTGATCCTGATCAGGCAGTTCAGGCCGCCCATAAACGGGTTTGTGATAGAACTTCCTGCCGGGCTTGTTGATAAGGGAGAATCCTTTGAGCAGGCCGTGCGCAGGGAACTGATCGAGGAGACCGGATATGAGGCAGGGGATGTACAGTTCCTGACCGAAGGCCCCATGTCATCAGGCGCCTCTTCGGAGATCCTCTCGGTGTACATTGCCACAGGCTTGAGACATGTCGGCATAGGCCAGCGCGATGAAACAGAGGATATCGAGGTGATCCCTGTCCCCCTCGGAAACGTAACAGCCAAACTGGAAGAACTGCGGCAGAGCGGAAACCACATTGATATGAAAATTTACGGGATGATCGAGATGGCGAAAAAATACTTACTAAGGAGTTCATAAATTATCAAATCCCTCCTATCCTCCCTTTGCTAAAGGGAGGTGTCATACCCCTCTTTGGCAAAGAGGGGTGAGGGGAGATTTATTGTTAATGATATATAACCAATGCACTTGTTAGAAACAGACAAAAAAGGACTATGAACCATGGAAAAGTTTGATCTAAAAGCAATGGCAGAGAAGCAGAATGGGGAATATGTCTTCGGCTCTGCAGATACTGGATCTCATGCCTGTTACATGATCTACGGCAGACTCATGCCCGGCGAAAAGGAGCGTGAAATAAAACCGGGAAAGGGCCATGAGGAGATGCTTTTTGCTGCACGAGGAAGTTTCAGCGTAACCGGTGATTTTGAAGGGATAATCGAAGAAGGTTCAGTAATTCATCTTTCCGGCGAGCAGGCCTGCTATCTTGAGAACAAAGGCTCTTCGGAGGCTGTGTACGTGATCGCCGGCGGCCATGCCGAACACGGGCATCACCTCCACTAAATCTGCTCTTTATCTCTTCCACCCTGGCAATAAATTGAAAGGTCTCTTTTGTTTTGTCCGATAGACCCTGAAATCGTCATCAAGTGTAAAAATCGTATGAATATTCTCTTTTTCTGCAACAGCTACAAGGGAGGCATCAGCAAAATCCATGGGGAGGTCCCGATATTGTTTCATCAAGGCTCTGCATCGTTTTGAAAGTTCTTTATCAAGCTGATGGACTGTGACAGTTCCACGCTCTATGAATTCCCAAAGATTGTCCTGGACCGTGGTTGAAAAGCCAAGAAGATGGAAGGCCTCTGTCAAAACAGGCCAGGTTGTAATAATAGGCTGCCGGATTGCCTTGAATGTTCCAAGACAGATATGGTGTTTGTCATCCTCTCTGTCAAAAAGAGCGACAATCGGGCCAGTATCAATGGCGAGCATTATGTTTCTTTCGCAGCATCTCCCTGAATATCTCTTTCCCCCTGACTGAAAGATCGCGTCTGCCGCTGCCTTCTTTGCCGATAAGGTCTTTAGAGAGTTCGTAAGGAGTCTTTTCTTCCTGCTCCAATATTCTTAGGCAAAAAGCTTTAATGGATTCCTTCATTATCCTGCTCCGAGGCTTGCTCATCACTCGCGCCGCTTTTTCAAGCAACTCTTCTGTTTCTTTGTCTAATCTTACGCTTACCGGCATGATAGACTCCTTTATTTATGTATTACATAAATGTATCACACTATCATCGCATCCGGCAAGCCTTTTTAAAACCATAGATTCCGCAGAAAAATCGTTTTAATTCATCCCCAGGCTTGAAAGCCATGGGGTTTTCTGGCCGTCTTTATAAACAAAAAGGGATAAAAGAAGAAGGTTCAGTGATCCACTTAGTCGGGGAACAGGCCTGCTATCTTGAAAACAAAGGCGTTTCAGAGGCTGTGTACGTGATCGCCGGCGGCCATGCCGAACACGGGCATCATCATTAGCTTTTTATCTCAAGCCTCCTGACAAAACTCAGACCTGAGAGGGTTTCGATCACCTGCCTGATAGGAGAGCTGTGCTGACCAGCCACGGTAAAAACAAAGGTCCGTTCTTTTTCAGGGAACTGGATCTCATAATCCATCTTGGTGACCCTGAATCCTTTCTCCTCAAAAACTTCACAGATCGTTTTTTCGTCTCCGGTGCTGTCTGTGATCAGGGTCACAAATTTATAGACCGTTCTCGGCATTCTCGTCTCAAGAAGTCGCAGGAACCAGAGGGACACAAAGGTGATCACAAAACCGACAATACCGGCAACATACTGACCTGCACCGATGGCAAGCCCGATGGCAGAGACGATCCAGACACAGGCAGCCGTGGTAAGCCCCTGCACTGAGGCGCCTGTCTTGAGGATAACGCCTGCGCCCAGAAATCCCACGCCGGTCATGGCACCTGCAGCGATCCGCGTGGGATCGATCCGCATCAGCCCGAACTGTGCGCTGTTCGCATAATAGCCCTCTGAGATGATCATGAGCAGCACGCAGGAAACGCAGACAAGGAGCTGTGTTCTGAAACCGGCCGGTCTGCCGTGAGTCTGACGCTCGAACCCGATAATGCCGCCGAGGAGTGTGCCGAGAAGGAGCTTCAGTATGATTTCGGCAGCTGCCACTGACTATCCTTTCACGATAATCTTGTAGAACTTCTTCTTGCCGACCTTCACAATATGTTCGCCGGTCTGAAGTCTCAAATTCGTATCAGAGACGACCAGATCGTTCACTTTGACCCCGCCCTGCTTGATAAGTCGAACTGCCTCGCCAGTGCCTTGCACAAGTCCGGCCTGCTTCATGATCTGAGGAAGCCATGCAGCGTTTTCTGCACTGCCGGCAGATACTTCAAGAATCGGGAAGGTCGCCTCAAGATCGCTCAGGTTTTTTTCTTCAAACACTGCATGATACTTATCCCTGGCCTTTTCAGCCTCTTCCTGCCCGCAGTATCGCGTCACCAGCTCCATGGCAAGTTCCTTCTTCGCATCCCTCGGATCTCTTGAGCCATTTTTCAGGCCCTCTTTCAGTGCATTGAACTCCTCCACAGAGATGCGGCTCAGGAGCTCAAAATACCTTTCTATCAGGGTATCCGGAACGCTCATCACTTTCTTGAACATGCCGGCAAGCTCACCATTTACATATTCAAAGGCAGGCTCGTTGATGCCGATGTAGTTGCCAAGGCTCTTGGACATCTTGTTCACGCCATCAAGTCCCTCAAGAAGCGGCATCGTGATCACAACCTGCTCTTCCATTGAACTCTTTCGCTGCAGGGTCCTGCCCATCAGAAGGTTAAATTTCTGGTCTGTGCCGCCAAGCTCAATATCTGACTTAAGCGCAACAGAGTCATATGCCTGAAAAAGAGGATAGTAGAATTCCAGTATGCTTATGTCCTGTTCATTCTTGAATCTCTTCTTGAAATCATCCCGTTCGAGCATTCTTGCAACAGTCTGCATCGAGCCAAGCTTTACAATCTCCATGCTTCCCAAACTTTCAAGCCATTCGCTGTTAAATCGTATCCGCGTTTTTACGGGATCAAGCACTTTGAAAACCTGCGCTTTGTACGTCTCGGCATTCTTAAGCACTTCCTCTTTTGTAAGGGGTTTGCGCGTTTCATTCTTGCCGGTTGGATCGCCGATCATGCCGGTGAAGTCACCGATCAGGAAGGTCACTTCATGGCCAAGGTCCTGGAACTGGCGCATCTTCTCAAGAAGCACGGTATGACCGATATGGATGTCAGGCGCGGTCGGGTCAAAACCGGCTTTGACCTGGAGGGGCCTGTTCTCTTTACATGACCGTTGCAGCTTCTTCAGCAGGTCCGGTTCGCTGATGATCTCGACCGTACCGCGCCCTATTGTTTCAAGCTGTTTTTCGGGTGAAAGCATAGTCGTTATGATACCCGCTGAAGGGAATAGCAGTCAATTTGGACGCATTGTATTACGAAATAACGAGTCTCTTGCGTATCTTTATTTTTTTGCAAGGCAATTCAATCTGTTGCCATATATAACGTTATCCATTTTAATTTGAATATGGTGACGAGTTCAAAACGAACGGAAGACCGATGATCAAATCGTTCCGTGACAGGGGCACCGAGGATATTTTCGACAGGCATAACACCAAAGAGGCACGCCAGAGCTGTCCACAGCAAATCTTGCGAGTGGCGCAACGAAAACTTGATCAACTTAACGGTGTCGTTTCCCTGGAATCATTGAAAATTCCGCCCGCAAACTTTCTCGAAGCCCTTAAGGATGAGCGTAAGGGGCAGCACACCATACGGATCAATGATCAGTTCCGTGTCTGTTTTGTCTGGATAGACGATGGAGCGGAAAATGTCGAAATTACTGATTACCACTAAACAATAAAGGAGGCAAAAATGGTCCGCATACCCAAAAATGGTCCGCCAACGCATCCTGGTGAAATGCTGCTGGAGGAGTTTCTCAAACCACTGAAAGTTACGCAGAGTGAGTTGGCAGATAAGCTGGGGGTTTCATACCCGCGTGTTAATGAGCTTATTCATGGTAAGCGGGGCATCACCCCTGACACTGCACTTCGCCTTGAGAAGCTTTTCGGCATGGAAGCTCAGTTCTGGCTTAATTTACAGTTGGCATGGGATCTCTATCATGCTACTCACTCGGCAAAAGCGAAAGAGATTCATAAGATAAAAAGATTGCCTGCTCTTGCCCACATCTAATCCCGCAGCTGGGTACCACTACGCGATGCGCCAACATCGGACACAGGCAAGCCGGCTTCCAGACTGTTGTTAGTGGTGCACTTTTTCTGACAGCCAGACCTTTATAAGCGACTGATAAGGAACGTCACGCTTGTTAGCCTCGATCTTTATCTGTTCCAACAGTGAAACCGGCAGTCTGATAGATATTGATTGAGTGGACAGTTTGAGGTTCGGAAAACGGACACGTTCAGCCTTCGACCAGTCAAGATAGTCCGTAGAGTCATGGGTTTTCCAGAATTCCCGTTCCTGGAATGGCTGAAGCATTCCGGGGGTTTCTGAAGAACATGGATGCAAGGAATCTCGGGGAGGACAAAGATCAGTAGAGGTGGTGGGTCTTATCTCTTCCCTTTTCCGGTCTTAAGCAAAAAGTCTTCCGGAGTAACTATTTCAATGCCCCCGAACTTCTTCAAGTCAAGCAGATGCTTGTCGCCCGAGATAATGAAATCAACACAGGCGGCAACTGCGCATTCAAGGACTCTATTGTCGGCGGGATCGGAATTTATGACTTTCAGGGGCTCAGTCATGTTGACAAGAGATGAAGAGGTAAATACTGTTTCGATGATTTCCGCCTGCAACGATTCCGGAAACCGCAGCTTCTGATAGCCGACTACCCTTACAAGTTCCGAAAGCATCGCAGTGCTCGTAAAGTTCGATATCTCGCCGGTAGTGGCAAGCAGCACTATTTCTTCCGGCGTGCCATGCCAGCCAAAAGCAGACACCAAAACATTGCTATCGATAACTACTTTTGTTTTCTTGCCCATGCAACAGCTTCCTCAGCAACCTTTGGGGAAAGTCCCTCTTTCTTGACAACGCGTCTCGCTTTTGCAGCAACCGTCTCAAAATCGGGCTTTCCAAACAGTTTCTTCAGAAAAAGCTCGTCGATCAATTTTTTTACGTCACCAGGGGACAGTTGCCCCAAAGCATTTAACAACTGGCTGCTGTCAATTTCGATAACAGCTTTCTTCATGGCCTGCCTCCTCTTCCGCGCATAATAAGTCAATCATATTACGTTATGCCTCCTAAAGACAAGGGTTTGGGCGTTGCTGTAACGGGAGGAGCTCCGGACCTTCACCGCCCTTTTTATTGACAGGACAAACATATTGTTTTACGATATTATTATCGATACGTTTTTTGGAGGACATATGAGCACAACAACCATTTCTCCGAAGTTCCAGGTGGTTATACCAAAGGATGTCAGAAAGAAGCTCGATCTGAAATCCGGTCAAAAGATGACTGTCGTCACCAAGGGAGGCGTTATCTATTTTATTCCAGAAAAGCCCATTGAAACGTTCCGGGGTTTTCTGAAGGGCATGGATGCTGGAAATATCAGAGAGGATGAAGACCGGTAATGGTGCTCGTAGACTCTTCTGGCTGGATCGAATTCTTCATTGACGGCCCGATGGCAGGCGCCTATGCGCGTCGCCTGAAAGATCCAAACCGCGTTATTACACCAACCATCGTTCTGTACGAGGTATTCAAGAAGATCAGGCGTGATAGAACTGAGGAAGAGGCCTTGTCTGCTGTGTCTATCATGAACAGGACAAAGGTTGTCGATCTCACCGAAAGCACCGCGCTCTTTGCAGCAGAGGTGAGCATCAAGCACTCTCTCCCTATGGCTGATGCAATCGTGTATGCGACCGCGCTGGAGGCTGGCTGCAAAGTCATTACCAGTGATGCTCATTTCAGGGAGCTGGACCGCGTTGTATTTGTTGATTAGGACTCTGAGGGACGGTGATGAATTTGTTGACTTATTTGGTTTCCAACCCCTATAAGGCCCACGCTCGTCAAGAGAAAAAACGACAGCTCTCAGATTCAACGTAAGAATCATCCCTAATGTGCTGTAAAGATTGTCTTTGGTTCCGACTTGGTTTCAAAAACGGCGTCAGAAAAACTTCTGCACCAAACA